>DAIDJK010000474.1 GCA_027450225.1 Bryobacterales bacterium
CGCCGAAAGAATGACGAAGTTTTCCCGAAGCCGCTGCTCGAAGTTGTCATAAGTGACGGCGAAGCGCGAAGCGCCCAGCTTGCGGTGGCCGCTCGATTCATTGCCGGAACGAATGCCGGCGATTTCGAACGGTATGACTTCCTCGCCCAGAAGAGCCACCACCCACCGGATGGGCCGGATGAAGCGCGCGCCGCCTTTGCCCGGCCAGTACATGGTTTTCGGGAACGGCGTTTTGAGAATCAGCGTGGGGAGCGCTTCCGCGAGAATGTCGCGAGCGGGCAGGCCCTGGATGCGGCGGAGAAAACTGTATTTTTCGGCTTTGCCGTCCGAGAGGATTTCGAGTTGCGAAGGGTCGACTCCCTGCTTTTTCGCAAACCCCGCCGCAGCCGCGGCCGGCGCGCTCTTTGCAGGTCCCCAGACGCGCTCTTCGGAATCGGGCTGCCGCGCGGCGATGTTTTCGGCGCGGACCACAAGCCGCCGCGGAGTGGCGTCCGTGCGGAGCGATTCGCCGCCGAGCTGCCGGGATCGAAGCAGTTCCGTAACGGCGCCGCCCAGATATTCGAGCGCGCCGGCGAGCATCCAGTCCGGAATTTCCTCGCAGCCGATTTCGAGCAGGAGATTCAAGCGGCGTTCTCCTGCGCCACTGCGCCGGTCTGGAACTGCTGATCGATCCAGGATTCGGCGACTCCCACCGCGATTTTGCGGATGCGGCCGATCATGCCGACCCGCTCCGTCACGCTGATGGCGCCGCGCGCGTCGAGCGTATTGAAGAGATTACTGCACTTGAGCACGTGGTCGTAAGTGGGCAGCAGAGGGAAGCGGTGTTTGTCGGCGGCTTCCTTGTTATAGAGGCCCAGCAGGCGTTTGGCTTCGGCTTCGTGGATTTCGAAGAGCTTCCAGAGCGTCGGGATATCGGCCGCCTCGAAGTTATAGACCGAATATTGCAGCTCGTCGTTCAGGCGAACGTCGCGGTAGTTCACGCCGGGCGTCCAGGTAATGTCGTAGACGCTGTCGACGCCCTGCAGAAATGCGGTGAGGCGCTCGAGTCCGTAAGTGATCTCGGCGGGAACCAGATCGAGATCGATGCCGCCGCACTGCTGGAAGTAAGTGAACTGGGTAATTTCGAGGCCGTCCAGCATCACCTGCCAGCCCACGCCCCAGGCGCCGAGCGATGGGTTTTCCCAGTTGTCTTCTTCGAGCTTGAGATCGTGCTTGCGCAGATCGATGCCGATCGCTTCGAGGCTGCCCATATACTGCTCGATCACGTCCGGCGGCGTCGGCTTCAGAATCACCTGCAGCTGCATGTGCTTGTAGAGCCTGTTGGGATTTTCGCCGTACCGTCCATCCGCGGGGCGGCGGCTCGGCTGCACGTAAGCGGTGCGATAGGGCCGCGGACCCAGCGCGCGCAGAAACGTTTCCGGGCACGAAGTTCCCGCGCCGACTTCAACGTCGTACGGTTCCTGGATGATGCATCCGCGATCACCCCAGTATTTCTTCAGTCGAAGAACGATCTCCTGAAATGTCGGAGCGTTGGAAGAGGACATTATTCTTTTGGGCGGTTTCCGGCTTCCTTTATGCTGCTTCGAGCAGCGGCGCGGTGATGAGCCTGCGCTCGATATGAGATTCGATCTGCTGCGAAAGAAAGCGGCGCAGATCGGCCGCCGTGCTCTGGTTCCATTGTCGTTCAGCCAGATTTGCGACGGGAGTTTTGAGCATGTCGCGGGCGATTTCGCGCGACGCGGAGGAGAGTTCCCACGCGTTTCGCAGATCGAGCGCGCGGCGGCAATCGTTGCAATAGAGACCGGAGTGGTGGCGCACGAAGAAGGCTCTTTCTTGGCTGGTCTGCCCGCCACGGCCGTCCGGTTCACTCAGGTCCACGCCGCAACCGGAGCAGGCTTCGAGCACCGGCAGGAAACCGGAGAGCTTCAACGCCCAGAGCGCGAAGTAAGTGGCGGCGCGCCAGGGGGCGCCTTCGGCGCCGGTATGCAGATGGTCCAGCACCGCGGCCAGCAGCCGGAAATACCGCTCATTTACTTCCGCGGCCGGCAATAACTGTTCGGAAACTTCCGCAAGGAAATCCAGCGCGCAGGCGGTGGTGAAGCTGCTTACGAGTTTGAACTGCGACTGCAAAAGATCGCACGACTCCACATTGACCAGTTCACGATTTTCGCGCTGAAAATATGACATCCGTATGCGTGAAAGCCGCTCCAATCCCGAACCAAAACCGCTCTTCGGCCTCCTGGCGCGGCGGGCGACGCCCCGCAATTTGCCGGAATCCCGCGTCAGGAAACTCACGATCAGATCGGCTTCCCGGAAAGGATAGGTCTGCAATACGAAGGCTTCGCTCACGCGAGCGGGCATGGCGGCAACTGAACCAGGAAATCCCAAGATTATCACGCTCCCACGAATGCCCTCCACGAGTTGTCTCACGGGGAACCCGCAATGACTTACTCGATGCTGTTCAGTTCGCACCGGCTGATCAAGGTCCTCGAATGGTTCGCGATAGCGGCCGTGCTGATGGCTGTTTTCCGTCCGCAGTGGGGCAGCGCTTTCTACGCCCGCATCCTGGCGGACTTCCGGGAGCTGGCGCGCAATCGCAGGCGGGCGATTCTGACCGCCGCGCTTTTCCCCATGGCTGCGCGCATGCTGATGCTGCCCTGGTTTCCGCCGCCGAAGCCGGTGATCCACGACGAATTCAGTTATCTGCTGCAGGCGGACACGTTCGCCCATGGGCGCGTCGCCAATCCGACGCCGCCGTTCTGGCAGCATTTCGAATCCGAATACGTTCTGCTGCACCCCACTTACGCATCGCAGTATCAGCCGGCGCAGGGGCTGGTGCTGGCGTTTGGGCAGGTGGCGCTGAGGAATGCGTGGTGGGGCGTGTGGCTGAGCGTGGGCGTGATGTTCGGGGCGATCTGCTGGGCGCTGATGTTCGTGATGCCGAACGCCTGGGCGCTGGCGGCCACCATCGGCGCGGGTTTGCAGTTCGGGATATTCGGGCTGTGGATGAACAGCTACTTCGGCGGCGCGGTGGCGGCCACAGCCGGAGCGCTGGCCATGGGAGCGCTGCTGCGGATGCGGGAACGGGCGAAGCAGCGGAGTTCGGCGGCGCTGTGCGCGTTTGCCGTGATACTGCTTTTCGCGTCGCGCCCCTTCGAGGCGCTGCTGTGGTCCGGCGTGGCGATGGGCATGGCGGAGTTCGTCGTCCGGCGGCGCGCCGGAGAGCGAGTGACGGCATTCTATCTACGGGTGCTGCCATCCTTTGCGGCGGTGTTCCTGATCGGCGCGGGGGCGCTCGCCTGGTATAACTGGCGCATCACGGGCAATGCGCTGAATCCTCCTTATCTCGAATACCAGCGTGTTTACGGAACGCCGCAGCCTTACTGGTGGGGAACGCCGCTGCATATATCGAGTTTCAATTATCCGGAAATTCGCGATAACTACCTGAACCAGCTTCACCTTTATAACGATCGTTATTCGCTGGCGGCGACGGTCGAGAGCGAACGGCGGCGGCTGCGCGATTTCTGGCGATTCTTCATCGGTCCGTTCTTCACGCCCGCTCTGATATTTCTGCCGTTCATCTTCCGCGACCGGCGAACGCGGCCGTGGCTGTCGGCATCGATTCCCTTCGTGATCGACAAGGCGACTTACCACGCGTGGTTTCCGGCGCAGAACGCGCCTGCGACCGTGCTGATCGTGCTGGCGATGGCGCAGTGCTGGCGGCATCTGCATGCGGCGTGGAGACGCCGGCGGATCGGGGCGGCGATGTGCAATCAACTGGCGGCGGCGTGCATGCTTGCGATCGCGCTGGCCGGCGCGGGCAAGGCGATGGAGCCGATTCTGCCGCATTTTCTGCGGCACATTCCGCCCATCTGGGAATCCCTGTATCCGGCGCGGCGGCTGCGGGACGACGTGACCGCGGTTCTCGAGAGAACACCGGGCAAGCATCTGGTTTTCGTGAAATATTCGGCGGACCACTGCTTCTGCGAGGAGTGGGTTTTCAATGGCGCCGATATCAAAAGCCAGCGCATCGTTTACGCGCGGCCTTACACGCCGGAAAGCGATGCGGCTCTGGCGAAGTATCTCGACGACCACGATGTGTGGGTGATCGAGCCGGATGCGCAGCCTTATATCCTGGCGCGCACGGATGACTCTTACCTTGCCAAAATTCTGGGATCAGAAGACAATGGCGAGTGACCTATTCGATTCTCCTGAGTTCGCGGCATCTGCAGAACTTTATGGAGATCGTGGCGGCGCTGTGCGTTCTGCTGGCGTTCGCCGTTCCCCGCCTGGGACGCACTTCGTTTTCGCGCTTCCGCAGAGCGTTTGACCGGATCGCGCGGCGGCCGAAGACGGCGATACTGATCGCCGCAGCCTTTCCGATGCTGGCGAGGCTGGCGCTGCTGCCGGTGTTCGGCTTCCCTTCCCCGTTCGTGCACGACGAGTTCAGTTATCTGCTGCTGGGCGACACGTTCGCGCACGGGCGGCTGGCGAATCCGACGCCTCCGGAATGGCGGCATTTCGAAACCGAGTATGTACTGCTGCAGCCGACTTACGCCTCGCAGTATCAGCCCGCCCAGGGATTGTTTCTGGCGGCGGGAGAAGCCGTTACGGGGCATCCGTGGTGGGGCGTGTGGCTGAGCATGGGCGTGATGTTCGCGGCCATCTGCTGGGCGCTGCGGCAAACGCTGCCGGGGCGATGGGCTCTGTTTGGCGCGTGTCTGGCGGCGATGCAGTTCGGCAT
>DAIDJK010000475.1 GCA_027450225.1 Bryobacterales bacterium
TTCTCGTCGTCGGTTCCGACGCTGCCGCCACCGACGCCGATTGTTGTCGACTGATGGGTATCGATCCGGGACGCATTGGATATCTGGGCAAAGTGGACGGACGGAAGACAAACCTCGATTCGATTCTCCCGGCGGGCGAAAACGTCACCTTGCTCGCGCGGCGATTTGAATTGCCCCGAAGGCTCCGCCAGCTGGCGCTGTGAAGGCGTGATGCGGGCTCGCGAACCGGCGTGAGCGGCGGAATTGCGCGAAGCTGCCATTACATATGGAACGGCGTCATGCGGCGGGCTTGATTTCGGGCTTCATTTCATCATGGCGCGGCGGGTTTTGCGGCGGCGGAGCCGGTTTCGGAGCCGAAGCGACCGGCTCCGGGGCGACGGGGGCGAGTTTCGGGATGCGGAAATTGAGTTCGTCGGCGGGGATAAGTTCTGCGGGCTGTTCGGGTTGGATCAGGTTGTTGGGTTCGTTCGGCATTTCGCTGCGGAGAGCTTTGAGGCGCTCGAAATCCTCGAGGGCGCGGCGGTATTCGCGGTCTGCCTGAGCGCGGAAACGGAGCATGACGCTCCAGATGTTGGACTCCTGGGCCATGCGGCGGAAGCCGACGCCGAGACAGTAATTGCGGTTCTGGGATTTGCAGATGTCGAGGTCGTGGCAGCCGACCATGGCCTCGTCCATTGGCTGGACTGGATAGTTGTAGCGGTCGAGGGATTCGTTCAGCGCGGTGGTAAAGAGGCCGGCTTCGAGACGGCCGGCGCGAAAGATCATCTGCTGGGCCATGGCGATCCGCTCGACGGCAATGAGCTCCTGGGCGTTTTCCGGATTGTAAAAAGCAACGGCGTCGGCCTTGAGGTTGGCGACTTCGTCGATGTCTTCGAGACGGATGACGGCGAAGCTGGCCGCGCGGAAGCCGTGTTTGACGGCGTTCTGCGAAGAGCGGGCCTTGCCTTCCGGGGTGCGCGGACCGGTGGACTTTTGCGCGTTGGCGCGGTTGGCGGCGAGACGCGCTTCGGAGATCGGTTCTTTCGATGATTTCGACATTCGTTTACCGATTTGTGGGTACCACGAATGAGAAGTGGATTCGACCTGTGAGGAACGTATGTGATGGCCGCGCGGGGAGATATGTTCCCGGGCCGGCTGTTACCGGGCCGGCACAAGCGACGTATGCAAACGGTTACGAGCGAGTTGAGGCAGGCTGTGAGTTGCCGCAGTTCTCCTTTGCCGTGACTGCCGTTTTGGCCGGGGCTGCGGACGGGCATTGCCCAGAGTTGGGCAAAATCGAGTAACTGAGACTGGCGAGCGCGCAAACGTGCGAGCCGATCAGTTCGACAAAAGCGCCTAACCTTCGCAGGATGTTGAAAACAGGGTGGTGCTGGAGGTGGCGGGCGGATTTTCAGGCGCCACTCAAAGCACGTAAGTTATTGAAATGACTGGACACGCCTGAAACGCCGAGAGCTTTCTTGGCACAAAATGTCGAACGGAGAGTAGATTGCCGCGTCCGAAATTGCTGCCTGGAGACGAACACGCGCCGGCTTATCTCCCCCCTCGCAAAATCATCTGACGATAGACGCTGCATCACAGCGAGTGCGTATTTAGCTGCCTCAAACAGTTCGGCGGCGGTCAGCATGACTGTTGCCCGTCTGAAGTACTCAGGGATCATTTGTTCGTTTCCGACGTTCGGGTTTTCCTCGTTGAAGAGGAACTTCGCAAGCCAGGAAATGCGCGGAGGGGTTGCGGCTGCAGCGGCTATTGCGAAGTTGAAAATGGTCGCCTGGTTCCCACACGCTTCCGTTCGCCCATGGAAGCCCTGATCGGGAACAGCGTTGGATTCGCGCCTTAACGGCGCTGCAATTTTCCGCTGAGAGCATTCCGCGCGGCGCTGCTGATTGCCGGGTCGGGGGCGTGGGACGCGCGAGTGAGATAGGGTTCGGCGCGGTTGCGGTCGCCTGCATTCAGGAGGGTGAGCCCGAGATTCACATTCGCGATCGGAGAGTCCGGGTCGGCGGCCACGGCGGCTTCGTACTGGCGAAGTGCGGCCGGGCGATCACCCATCGATAAGAAGATATCGGCAAGGTTGATGCGGGCGCCGGTGAGTTGAGAGTTCAGGGCCGTTTGAAATCGGGCGAGCGCGGCCGCCGCGTCGCCCGTTGCGGCAAGCTCCTGAAACCACGCCGGAATGGCGCGATCCGTTGAGGGGCCAATACGGATGGCTTCTTCGAGCTGCGGGCGGGCGTCCCGGAACCGGCGGGCTTCGAACAGAGCCGAAGCATAGCTCAGCCGGATGGCGATCGATTCGGGCTGGAGGCGAACGGCTTCGCCCAATGCATCGAGGGATTCGGGAAGGCGATGCGATGCACGCAGGGAATTGCCCAGATCGTTCCATGCCGATGCGTTCTCCGGTTCCGTCGCGATGAGATCCCGGTAAAGGGTCTGGGCGCGATCGTGATCGCCCGCCGCATCGAGAGCGACCGCGAGTGTTTCGCGTATCTCGGGACGGTCGCCCGAGGAGACGCGAGCGCGCTCAAGCACCGGGATGGCCTCGCTCGAATGGCCGTAACTGGATAGCAATTCCGCAAGAGAAACGGCGGCGCGCCAGTTGCTCGGATCTTTTTCGAGAGCAGTTTTCAGCCCGGCGGCGGCGCGATCCGGAATGCCGGCGCTCGCGTATGCCTGGCCGAGCTGGCTCCACGCTTCGGACGGCGCGCCGGGGGAACGATCAAGAAGCGATTGCAGAGCGGGAAGACCGGAGTGCAGGTTTGCGCCGCCTGCCACCTGCGCCATCGCGAGATAGACCTCATCGCCGCGCATGAGCCGGTCCGGGTAGCTGAGGCGAACTTCGCCGGCGTAGGGCAACGCGGCGCCGCTGTTGATTTCGGCTGTCGGGCCCGGCGGGGGCGCACCGCTGAAGAGATGGTCGGTGACGGAGATGTGGATTGCGTCATCGGCGGCGCGTTTCGGCGCATCGGGGAACTCGCGCCCGGCGTGGCAGGACTGGCAGGCGCGGCGGGAAATCGCCCGGACTTCGGCGGCCGCGGGCTGCCGGTGCGGATCGTGACAGGTGGTGCAGGTGAGACGTCCGGCGCTCGCCCGAAAGCACGCCGATTCGCGCAGCCGCAACGCGGCGCTCACCAGTTCGAAGCGCGATTCGCGCGGTTTCGGGTCCGCCGAGTCGAAATAGACGATGTAATTCGCCAGCGGCTCGCCGGGCTGGTATGAGAACGCGCCGCGCCTGAAGCGTTTGAGCACAGAAGGCAGATCCGTGCTGGTGGTTTCGTAATGGCACTGCATGCAAACTTCGAGCTGGCGCTCGGGCGAGAGCCGCGCGGGGTTGACGATCGCGGCGCGGATTTCCGCCACGGGTTTGCCTGCCCTGGCGGCCTGCGCATGGGCCTCACCGTTGCCATGGCAGCGGGCGCAATCGATTCCGCTCGGCAGATCGATGGGGAATTCGCCATCTTCCGACTGATCCGCCCCTTTCGGAAGCGCCGGGTAGGCGTTGTGGCAGAACATGCATCGGTCGTCGATCTGGCGTGAGAAGCCCGCGTGATCGGGACGGTCGTAGGCAGGGCTCATGCCCCAGTGGCCGCCATTTTCCGCGTACCAGGTGACGGGCATTTCGACGAGCCGGCCATCTTTGGTGCGATGCAGGTAAGAGCGCGCGTGATCGCCGGAGCCGAAGATGTAATCGACGGAAACTTCGAGCGAGCCGCCGCCGCATTCGCGCCGGACCGAATAAGACGCGCCGCGGCGGGATGGAAAGAAGCGCTCACGCGAGGGGACGTGGTCGAACGGTCTGCCGTCGAATTCGGGAAGCACGGTGGATGGCGTGACCGCGCGGAAAGATCGCCCCATTGCCGTGCGGGAGTAGGACTCCGCGATCGAGGCATGGCATTCGGCGCAGTTTACGGCCGCGGCTGCAGGCAGAGCGATCAAGCCAAGCGCGACGATGAAGAGCGCCGGCCGCATGGTTTACTGCCTCGCGCCCTCGACGCGCTCGCGAAAAGATTTCACATTGATGGCCGCTCTCTGGGCGACGCTGATGAGTTCAGCCCGGAAGCTGACTATGGAGCACGGGGTCGCGGCGAACGCGGCCGAACTATACAGCAAATTCCGGCGATTCAAAGAAGGATGATA
>DAIDJK010000476.1 GCA_027450225.1 Bryobacterales bacterium
TTTGATGGGGCAGTTCTGGAGGTGCCGCTTGTACAAATCGAGGCTTTTTATGGCCTGAGACACGCCTTCAATGTACGGGTACTCGTACACGGCGTCAAATCGTGGCCGTAAGCCGCTGATTTAAAACAAAGGTTGGCTCCCCGGCATGGATTCGAACCACGATTCACGGCTCCAAAGGCCGCTGTCCTACCGTTAGACGACCGGGGAATACTGGCTTCAGGCGGGCGTTCCTCATCAGTGTACCGTGCAGGCGATCGAACTTACGTCTTCCAGGGCTTCCACAGCAGCTCCGCGTCGGACTTGCGGACGTAGTTCGCTTCAATCGACGCCGGGTCACACGAATTGCCAGCCAGCGCGGAGCGAAGCGCGATTGCAGCGATGGCTCCGGCGATCCCGCGCGGCGCCGTCGCCACGCGGTAAGCTTCAAACCGAGTGCCCGCTACTGCCGCGCGGAATGGCGTAAAGTCAGTTGAGATCCATTCGATCTCCTCATCCGGCAGAACCTCAAGCAGACGGGGAAACGGGATGACCGCCTCCTCCGCGATCGCGCGGCCCGCGCCATCGTAAACGGCCGCATAGACTTCGCCGCGCCGCGCATCGATGACGGGCACTCTCAGACCACCCGTTCCGAACTCTGCAAGCGCCGCCAGGCTGGACACCCCGGCTGCCGATTTGCCGAGTACGCTCGCCAGACCTTTGATCGCCGCCAGCCCGATCCGGACCCCCGTGAACGAGCCCGGGCCTGAGGCGGCGGCGAAGAGATCGACGTCGCCCGGAGCAATGGATTGCGATTCGAGCAGCGCCTGGATGCGCGGGAAGAGCGACTGGCCGAATCCCTCGGGCGCGTGGAGCAACGTTTCGCCGCGCACGCCGCATTCATCCGCGATGGCGATGCTCCCGAATTCGCCTGTCGTATCCAACCCTAAAGCCAGCATCAGCGCGTCAGAGTGTAGTTACGGTCGAGCACGTATGCTTTCCCGAGCCCGTTCACGGCCCCGATGTGGATATGGATTCCGGCAGGGTAGTCGGCCGTTATGTTCGCTGGCACATTCAGCGTGCCCGACGAGCCTGTCGCGACCACGCGCGCCCCGCGTCCTGAGACCGTTACTTCGCCGGTCCACTCGTACATCATGCTGTCGAGCGCCTTCGAATGGCGCTTCAGCTTGATCTCAAAGCGCGGGGGCAGCCCCTGTGAGATCGCATCACCGGAGGGCTGGGCAATGTCGAAAGGTACTTTCTCCGGGTCGCCTTCCACCTCCTGCATCACGATCTCCTGCGAATCGAAGTAATAGCTCTTCAGCATGGCATTCTTGTGACCTTCGCGCTGCAGATGCAGCACCCAGTCGTGGGAGCTGTCGGGCGGTTCTGTGGTGAAGGTCTCGCCGCGGCTGCGCTCTTTCGCCTTGATCGTCTCACCCGTGGATGGATTAAGCCATTCGACTTCATAGTTCTGTTTCTCCGGATTTACCACCACCGTGCCCGGCTTCTCCACGTAGATGACGTATTCAACTCCTTCCAGCGCGACGCCGCGGCCGCCTGTCACATCGAAAAATGGCTCGAGTTCCCAGTGCCGGTTGTCGGTCATGAATTCGTACCAGTTCTTGAGATAAACAGCGTCCTGTTCGTTCGGGATCACCGTGTCGGGATATTCGCCATCGGCCGTCGCGTTCCACAGGCGATGCCGGAAGGTATCGGGATCGTTTGCGCCCGCGCCGAAATCGCCAACCGCGGGATACTTGTAAATCTGCTGATCGACCGCGGGAATCTGGTCATCGCCTGTGCGGTACGAGCGGTAGCGCAGCCAGCCGTCATCCGTCAGCGTCCCGGATGAAACGCTCGCGCGCGTCGAGCGGGTGTGCTTGTACGGATCGAGATCCGTCAGATACCCGGCGATCTCCTTCAAAAGATCGCGCCCATTATCGTAGGTCTCCCATTGTTCGATTCCCTGCCAGGTCACGTCGAAAGGAGCAAGCCGCGCCAACGCGAGCGTAAACCATTTCTGCCGGTCTTCCCGCTCCTTCAGCAAGCGGTTCATCAGGCCATTTGGACCGAAGAACGCGATATCGACGATCATTCCATGCTGGTTCGCGTATCGAATTTTCTCTTCGGCGTCGTGAAAGAATTCCGGCGTCTGAAAACGGGACGCCGAACCTTCGTCCACCAGCGTGATGCCCAGGTGATTGAAGTGCTGCGCGGCGCGGCGATCGATCAACGTTTTGAAATCCGCCTGCGTCATGGATTCGAACTCCGGCAGGATAAAGCCCATCCACAGATGCGGCGTCAGCGTGGTTCCTTCCACCAGCGCCCAATGGTGCACGTTCGCGGCGCGCAGCCAGCCCTTTTTCCCTGATGCCGTCGCGGTGAACTGGCCGGTCCTGCCATCGAGCACCGAAACGCTGCTCGTGATGCGAAACAGATACGTGCCGGTTTCGACAGGCGTGTAGCGGATGGTCCACCTGCCTCCGCCCTCCGGAAAGGCGCGGACCAGCGCGGTATCGGCGGATGGGGAGCGAAACTCGGCGTGCAGCTCGAAATCGGGGCCAGGCGAGCCGGGCACGTCGAACGTGATCTCACAGGGCGAATAGGTAGGCGTGGGCGGGCAGACGTTTTGCGCGCGCGCCGCGGCGGCCAGCAGGATCACCGCCAGAAAGCGATACGGCATGACTTCAGTCTAGAGAACGATCCGGCGCACACCGGATCAGCGAATCACGAAATTGACGGTCTGGGCGGCGGCGCGTGGCGTTTTTTGTCGTGATCTGTCCACCACGATCAGTTCGAGCGTGTAATCGCCGGGCATCAGGCGCGATCCCAGCGTGAGCGCCCACTGTCCGTTCCTTCGCGCGGAATTGGCTTCGCGGTCTCCCCGCAGCGGCTCGAGCGGGCTCGAATAAACCGGAGTCGATCCGGCGAAGAGGATGGTCTCGAACTCGAGGCGCTCAGGGCCCCGGTGTTTCTCGCCGTCGAAAATAATGC
Organism: Bryobacterales bacterium; assembly: GCA_027450225.1. Classification (GTDB taxonomy): domain Bacteria; phylum Acidobacteriota; class Terriglobia; order Bryobacterales; family Bryobacteraceae; genus BOG-234. Next base: position 2,974 of record DAIDJK010000476.1, read on the forward strand.
AGCCGTAGCTCAGCCTTGCGCCTCGCGGAAAGATTCGCACCGCGGAGTCTCGCAATGCGTCCGAGTCTTCCACCTCCGATATCCGGTCATGAAAACCGGCTCCCTCTGGAGCACGGGACATTTGCTTTTCGATCAGAATAGACGAGAGCGCGAGCGAACTGGAATCGATTTCCGGAACATCGATCACCTGTGTGGCGCTGCCGAGTCGGCCGGACTGCCGGTCCCCCACGATCGCATGAACGAAATAAGCGCCGGGCCCGGGAATCTGATCATGCACAACGTAAGCAAGGCCCTGATCGCGAACCCGCGCGAATTCGGCTCGCGAAAATCGAAGCGGGATTTCCGACCGGGCTGTTGCGACCGGCGCGCCCGCGGCATCTGAAATCCGTTCATAAACAGAAACGCTTCCCGTTGCCGCTCCGTCGCCCGCCGTTTGAAACGCCAGATCGCCCGCGGCGACGTGAATCAAAGTGTTCACAAAATATTTTCCCGGCCCGGAGGAAGAGAAAAGAGGCGTCACGCGGACCTTCACCTCAGTTGCGGCGTATGGCGATTCAATGGCGCGCTCTATCGGGTTGCCAGGCTGCGCCTGTCGCGGTGTTGCGGCAGGATCGAAAAATCCCGTCCTCGCGCGCACCGAAAGACCGGCCCGCGTGGTGTGCACTTTCAATTCGTGAAACGCGGACCAGTGCTGCGGGGGATCGAAATGGAATCCGAGCGCGTAGTATCCCGCATTCCCGTTCGCCAGACGCTCCACTGCGGCTGACGCGTCGTTCACGCTGCGGATGAATACGCCGCCGGTATCTCTGCTTAGAATCGCAAGGCCGTTTTCCGATGTTTCGATTTCGCCAACGCGGCGGCCTTCCCAATTCCGCATGGCGCTCACCGGCATGTGCACGAACTCGTCGGTCGCATCCGGAGCCGTGCTCACAGCGCCCGATGGATCGATGACATTAATGACGACCGATGCGCGGGCAGCCTCCTGGCGCACACGGTCGTAGGCATCGCGCAGGCGGCCAGGCGCGCCATCGTTCACCTCGGGGCCCGGAAGGTTTTCCGAAAACATCAGAATGCTCCTGCGCCCGGGCATCCCGGCCATCGCTGCGCTCACCTTCGCAAGAACCTCCAGCGTGTATAGAGCCGAAATCGCCTCGCGCCCACGCGGCTCGAACTCCGTGAAGACGCCCATCGTTCCCTTGAGCGAGGCAAGATTGCTCAATCCGCTTCGCCCGGTGGTTCGGAACGTGAGCTTCGCCGCCACGTCTTCAATCAGACGGCGATCCGCGGTAAAGATCGGAACTGCGCCCCGGCTGCTGGTTCTCAGAATCGCCGTGAGGCTTGCCGATTCGGATTGTCGAAGCGCCAGCTTCCGGAGCGCATCCCGAACGAAGGGACGGGATGCGGCGGAAAGTCCGAGGTCGTCCACCAGAATGGCGGTGGATTGCGTAATCGCGTTCCGGTCGGTGACTGAGGGACGCACGGGTCCCGGAACCTCGATCCCGGGAGCCACGGCGATTTCCGAGGTGGCGAACGGCGGACGGGATGACAGCGCCGGAGCCGGCGTCCACTTGCACTGCGCAATCTGCTGCTGGACGCCATCGGCCAAAATCGTGAAATCGGCGGCGCTCAGACCAGTGACGGGCACGCCGGTCGCGTCCGTAACCACCGCGTTGACTTCCACGTAATCCACGTCGATGCGCACTGTTGGCGATTGCGCCCGCGACAACAGAGCCCCCGCCGCCAGCAGCCACAACACGGGCCGGAACATCGCGGCTCCATTATGACGCAACCTTATTGGTATGCGGCTTCTGGCGAATCTCCGGCCGGGTGATAGAGTTTTTCACGATGAGAACGAGATTCCTGTT
>DAIDJK010000477.1 GCA_027450225.1 Bryobacterales bacterium
CGTCTTCGCGAAGTGACATGAGCACGCGAACGTCTTTGGGCTTGGCGATACGCTCCGGCCTGACGGGATTGCCGCTTTCGTCGAAGGCCTGAAAGTAGCGGCCATCAAGGCGGACGTTGTGTTCGTCTTCGCGGGCGAGCACGGTGTTGGGCTGCGTGCCGGCGGCGACGAGGATGGTGCGGGCGGGAAGCGTGACGTGGTGGCCCGCGGCCGACATCACTCCTGTGGCGTCGTCGAAACGGTACTTCTGGAAGCGGAGGGCTTTGGCGGCGCCGGTGGGATCGAGTTCGACTTCTTCGGGCACGAGGCACTCGGCGAAGCGGACGCCTTCCTCGAATGCCTTGGCGACTTCCTCGTGATTGAGGGTGTAACTGGGCGCGTCGATGAGGCGGCGGCGATAGGCGATGGTGACGCCGCCCCAGGAGTTGAGCAGCCGAACGAGATCCGGACGGCGGCCTTCGCGCGCGGCGCGGTCGCGTTCGGCGCGGATGGCGAGAGCGTGCGCGATGAATTCGCCGGCGGTAGCGGCTTCATCGGCGGTCCAGACGGCGCGAACGGCGTCTTCGCCGATTTCAGCGGCGAGGGCTTCATAGCGCTTCAGGAATTTCTCGACCTGGACGACGTAATAAGAGAGCGATTCGGTGGCTGTGTCGATGGCGGTGAGTCCGCCGCCGATGACGACGATGGGCATGCGGATCTGCAGGTTGGCCAGGGAATCGGACTTCGCGGCGCCGGTGAGCTGGAGCGCCATGAGGAAATCCGAGGCCTGGCGGACGCCGCGCACAAGGCCGTTCTTCATGGGGATGACGGTGGGGCGGCCGGCGCCGGCGCAGAGCGCGATGTGATCGAAGCCCATTTCGAATGCGCTGTCGATGGTGAGCGTGCCGCCGAAGCGGACGCCGCCGAACATGTGGAATTCGGCGCGGCGCTCGAGGAGAAGCCGGATGATCTTGAGGAAGTTTTTGTTCCAGCGGACGGTGATGCCGTATTCGGCGACGCCGCCGAAGCCGGCCATGACGCGCTCATCGAGACGCTCGTAGACTTCGGTGATGTCGCGGATGGGGCGGAACGGGACGCGCTTGCCGTAGGGGTCGACGCCGGAGATGTCGGCGGGGAGCGGCTCGATTTTGAGGCCATCGACGGCGAAAACCTCGTGGCCGTCGTTCATGAGGTGGTGCGCGAGCGTGAAGCCGGACGGCCCGAGGCCGACGACGAGGACTTTGTAACCCGAGGCGTCTTTATCGGATGCCGCGCGGGGAAAGGGGCGCTCGAAGTTGAGCGGATTCCAGCGCGTGAGCAGGCCGTAGATTTCGAAGCCCCAGGGGAGTTCGAGAACGTCTTTGAGGGCGCGCGTTTCGACCTGCGGAATATCCACCGGTTCCTGCTTCTGAAAGATGCAGCCCTTCATGCAGTCATTGCAGATGCGGTGGCCGGTGGCGGCGCACATCGGGTTATCGATGGTGACGGCGGCGAGCGCGCCGATGGGCACGCCGTTGTCCTTCAGCAGGTTCATCTCGGAGATTTTTTCTTCGAGCGGGCAGCCTGCGAGTTTCACTCCGAAGACGCTGGATTTGAAAGAGCCGTCCTTTTCCTTCAGGCCGTGCGAGCAGCTGTCCTTGAGCTGGTTGTGGCACTTGATGCAGTAATGGGCCTGATCGAGGGCGTGCGTAAGGTCCGCGCCGGGATCGGTGAGCGCGAAGCCTTCGCGGTGGCGAAGGCGATCCGAACCGAACTGAAGCTGCACGAGGCCATTGTTCTGAACGGATTCGGCGTCGACCAGGTGGAAAGGATCGAGCTTGTGAGGATTGCGGAAGAGAACGCCCGTGTGATGCGCTTCTTTGCCTTCCGGCGTGAGGACGGCCCAGGCGGTGTACTGGGCGGCAAGCGACAGCGCGGCGGAGTGCGCGGTTTCATCGGCGAGCCAGCGTTCGACGTGGCGCGCGAAGGATAGCTCCGTGAAGGGCTCTTCGGTGAACGCTTCGAGTTCGGCGCGGACGGCGGGGCCGTTGATCTGAGCGGCCTGTTCGGGCGTGACGCCGGTGAGCGCTTTGCGCTGCACGAATTTGCGCTTGACGGCGAAGAGCGGCGCAAGCTGGTGGTGCCGCGCCTCGAGTTCGGCGACTTCCGGCGTGATGCCGAAGAGTTCCGAGACGAAGTCTTCGAGATACGGGGCGGTATCGACGATGAGTTCCGAACGCTGCTTGGGAGCGAGCGCGGCGGGGTCCCGGCGCGCAGCCTCGATGCGGTCCCGGAGTTCCGGCTTCGACTCGCCGAGGCGCGAGAGGAAAGCGGCGTCGATGCGGCGCAAACCTCCGGTGGCGTACAGGTCCTCAAACCGGAACCCGAAAGATAGGGAAAGAGCGCGGCTGTTCCGCGTTTCGTCTGAACTGTTCACGATAAAAGCGACTGGCCCGCGCGTCCCCAAGCGACAGGGACGGAGCCTTCCTTACAGTTTGACAGATGCCGGGTTACAGGGCTAAGTCTCGCGCCGGAACGGCGAAATGCGGGCTGCCAGCGGTGCTATTCTGGAGCCGAACGCGCGGGAGACCGGGCGCAAAGCCTGGGCCGCCGGCGCGTGGCGGGCGGTGTGCGCGAAGAAGGCGAAGAAAAAGTGGACATCAACCTCGAAACACTCAAGACCGAAATTCTCGACTACCTGGCGCAATCCGAATTCGCCGTGTTTCGCAGCCATTCGGGCGGGCTGGAAGGCCTGCCGGTGATTACGTGGGATACGGAGCGCTTTCCGGATTACCGCATGTTTCTGGAAGTGGCGGCGAAGACCGGACAGAAGCTGGTGCTGTTTGCGGCGCGCGATTTCGACGAGGCGGAGGTCGAAGAGGCGCTCGAGGAACTGGAAGACGCGGAGCTGGCGCGCGACGAGCAGCGGGATTTCGAGAAGCGCATCCGCGGGGCGAGGGCGCATGTGGGCGCGACGTGCGCGCTGGAGATTGCGTTCGACTACAACTCGCATCTGTACGTGTACGAAGCGCGGCCGGACTGGTATGAGGATTTCGTCGATGCATGCGATGAAATCACGTCGCTTTTGCCTGTGACGGACGATGGCGAGAGCGGACCGGACAGGCTCGGCGGCTTCTATTCCAACAACTAGCCGCTGGATCTTCCCGGAAGAGCCGGCGGCGGGCGAGGTTTCGAGGCTGGCGGCGGATCTGGGGGCGCCGGAGGCGGCGGCGCGGCTGCTTTACCGGCGCGGGTACCGCGATGCGGAGACGGCGCACCATTTTCTGAATCCAAAGCTGGCGGATTTGCACGATCCTTTCCTGCTGCGCGATATGGACCGGGCGGTGGAGCGGATTGGATGCGCCATCGCGCGGCGGGAGCCGATCGAAATTCACGGCGATTACGACGTGGACGGCGTGACGTCCACCGTGGTGCTGAAGAAGGCGCTGGAGCTGGCGGGGGGCATCGCCGGCTGGCATATTCCGCACCGGCTGAACGATGGGTACGGGATGCAGCCCTCGGCGATGGAAGAGGCCGCGGCGCGCGGGGCGAAGCTGATCATCAGCGTGGACAACGGGGTTCGCGCGACGGCGGCGGTGGAACGCGCGCGCGAGCTGGGGATGGAGGTGATCGTGACGGATCACCATCTGCCGGAAACGGAACTTCCGCCTGCGCTGGCGGTGATCAATCCGAATCGCGCGGACTGCGATTACCCGAACAAAAATTTGTGCGGGGCGGGCGTGGCGTTCAAGCTGGCGCACGCGGTGCTGCTGCGTGGAGGGTGCGCGGAAGCGCGGCTGAACCGCATTCTGGAATCGTTTCTGAAGCTGGTGGCGATTGCGACGATTGCGGACATTGTTCCGCTGGTGGGCGAGAATCGCGTGATTGCGCGGCACGGGTTGAACGGGCTGGCGGAGCCGCGGAATCCGGGGCTGCGGGCGCTGCTCGAATCGGCGGGGGTCCGGAATCGCGTTCCGAACACGAGCGAAGTGGGGTTTCGCGTGGCGCCGGCGATCAATGCTTCGGGGCGGATGGATTCGGCGGGCGCGGCCGTGCGGATGTTCCTGACCGAAGACGCGGGCGAGGCGGAGCGGATTGCGCGCGAGTTGTTCGGGCTGAACCAGCAGCGGCAGACGGCGGAGCGGAAGATTGTGGAGGAGATTTTCGCGGAATGCGAGAAGTCGCCGCCGCGCGACACGGATGCCGGGCTGGTGTTCTGGGCGGAAGGCTGGCACCGCGGAGTGGTGGGGATTGTGGCGAGCCGCGTGGTGGAGAAGTATCACCGGCCGGCGATCGTGCTGGGCGTGGAGGATGGGATCGCGCAGGGATCGGGGCGGAGCATCGAGGCGTTTCATCTGCTGGATGCGCTCGAGAGTATGCGGGAGGAGTTCGTGAAGTTCGGCGGACATGCGCATGCGGCGGGGCTGACGCTGGCGGCGGAGAATCTGGAGCGATTCCGGGAGCGGTTCCGGGCGTTCGCGGCGCAGAAACTGACGCCGGAAGATTTTTGCGCGGTGGTGGAAGTGGATGCGTGTCTCGAAGCGCGGGAGATCAACGACGCGCTGTGGAATGCGCTGGAGAGAATCGGGCCGTTCGGGCTGGGCAATGAGCAGCCGCTGTTTGCATTTCGCGGCGCGGATCTGGCGGGCGCGCCGCAACCGTGGACGACGAAAGACGGCAACGCCAGGCACGCGCGGATTGCCGTCCGGCACAGCGGGCGGAGTTTGATGCTGAAGGCGTTCGGGATGGCGGCGCGGTGCGGGGAACTGGAGGGAGCGTCGCGCGTGGATGTGGCGTTCGAGATCGAGCGCGGGTTTGAAGGCGGCTGGGATTTGCTGGCGCGGGACTGGCGCGTGAGCGAAGGAGCGGCGGCGAAAGAGGCCCCGTGAAGCCGCTTTGAAGCCCGAAGCTATACCAGAACGGTGAACGCGGTCTCGGTTCTCTGCACGGGGCGGTAGAGCGTATCGCGCTCGACCGGTTCGCGGCCGGCCAGACGGATGAGGCGAAGGAGTTCGCCGCGGCGGAGCGATTGCGTCGTGGTGGCGCCGGCGTCGTGGTAGATCTTCTCTTCGACTACCGTGCCATCGAGATCGTCCGCGCCGAAGCGGAGGGCGACCTGCGCGATCTTCGGCGTCATCATCACCCAGTAGGCTTTCACGTGCGGGATGTTGTCGAGCATCAGCCGCGCGACGGCGATGTTCTTCAGATCGTCGAAACCGGTGGTCTTCGGGACGTGCGAGAGCGCGGTGTTGTCGGGGTGAAACGCAAGCGGGATGAAGGTGACGAAGCCGTTCGTTTCGTCCTGCAGCGCACGCAGCTTCACCAGGTGATCGACGCGGTCTTCTTCGTTTTCGATGTGGCCGTAGAGCATGGTGCAGTTGGAATGAAGCCCGAGTTCATGCGCGATGCGGGCGGTTTCGAGCCATTCGTCACCGGTGAGTTTGTGGTCGCAGATGATGCGGCGCACGCGGTCGCAGAAGACTTCGGCGCCGCCGCCGGGCATGGAATCCATACCGGCATCGCGCAGGCGCACGAGGACGTCGCGCACCGATTTCTTCTCGCGGCGGGCGAAGTAGCCGATTTCCACCATGGTGAAGGCTTTGAGGTGGATTTCGGGGTAGCGCTCCTTGAGGCCGCTGAGCATTTTGCAATACCAGTCGAGGTTGAGCTCGGGATGCAGGCCGCCGACGATGTGGAATTCGGTGACCTTCTCGCTCCAGCCGCGGCCGGCGGTTTCCCAGACCTGCTCGAGGGACATGGTGTACGCCCGGGGATCGCGCTTCTGCTTGCCGAATGCGCAGAGGCGGCAACTGGCGACGCAGACGTCGGTCGGGTTGATGTGCCGGTTCACGTTGAAGTACGTGACGTTGCCGTGTTTGCGCTCGCGAACGACGTTGGCGAGATAGCCGAGCGCGAGGATGTCGCTCGAGCGGAAGAGCGCGACGCCATCGCCGTAAGACAAACGTTCGCCCGCTTCCACTTTGTCGCGGATGGGCTGGAGCCTCGGATCTTCTATGTGAACTCGCGGGATATGAACTTGCATGGTCAGAGATGTTGGCGGTGCAGTATGACGTCAGCGGTCCAGAAAAGAAAGAAAAGCACGCTCACCCAGCCGTTCATGGTGAAGAACGCCGCGTTGACGCGCGAAAGATCGTTGGGTTTGACGAGTCCGTGCTCGTAGATGAGCAACAGCGCGACGGCGGCGACGCCCGCGAGCGCAAGCGCGCCGAGATGCAGCTGCCAGACGAGCATCAGGAGGCTCGCGATCATGAACAGATGCAGAATGCGCGCGATCATCAACGCTTTTTCGATGCCGCAGAGGCGAGGCAGGCTGAATAATCCGGTTTCGCAGTCGAATTCGTAGTCCTGGCAGGAATAGATGACATCGAAACCGGCGGTCCAGCAGGTGACGGCGGCGGTGAGCCAGAGGATGCGGGGATCGAGCGAGCCGCGCACGGCGATCCAGGCGGCGGCGGGCGCAATGCCGAGCGCGAAACCGAGCACGACGTGCGAGAAATGCGTGAAGCGCTTGGTGTAGGAGTAAACGAACACGATGCCGAGCGCAAGCGGGGCGAGCCGGAAGCAGAGAGTATTCAGCTCCCAGGCGGCGAACATGAACACGAGGCTCGAAATGACGGTGAATGCCCGGGCAAAGCCGATCGAAAGAAGCCCGGCCGGAATGTGGCGGGTCCTCGTTCGCGGATTGCGGCCATCGATGGGCGCGTCCACGATGCGATTGAAGGCCATGGCGGCGGATCGGGCGCCGACCATGGCGAGGACGATCCAGAAGAGCTTCGCCCCGATGCGCGCGGTGTTGAAGCCGTCTTCGCGAAAGGCCAGCAGCGCGCCGGTGAGCGCGAAGGGCAGGGCGAAGACGGAGTGCTCGAACTTGATCATGTCGAGCGTTAAACGCAGGCGTTTCAACAACACGGGGTGAATCTTCATGTTACCGTCCCGCGTTCGGGTGCGATAGACTGACGCCGCAATGCGGTATTCCATCCTTACACTCGCGCTTGCGACCGCGTTCCCGCTGGCGGCGCAGAAACCGGACGGCCTGCTGCGGGTCGATCACTACGTCCGGGTGCATTCGGCCGTACCCGCGATCTCCGGGCAGACGACGGAGGTCTATGTGCGGGAGGTGGTCCGGCCGGGGCTGGAACTGCGGAACGCCTCAAACGGCGTGGTGCTGTTCGTGCACGGCGCCGGGACGCCAGCCGAAGTGGCGTTCGACGTTCCGTATGCGGATTACAGCTGGATGGCGTATCTGGCGCGCGCGGGCTTCGACGTGTTTTCGATGGATATGACGGGCTATGGGCGGTCGACCAGGCCGTATGCGATGAACGATCCGTGCAATCTGTCGCGGGAACAGCAGGCTGAGTTCGTACCGTCGCTGATGGGGGAGCCGTGCGCGGCTTCGTACGGGCAGAATATGACCACGATCGCTTCGGACTGGAACGATATTTCGGCGGTGGTGGACCACGTTCTGAATCTGCGGCACGCGCAGAAGCTGGACATGATCGGGTGGTCGCTGGGCGGACCGCGGGCGGGCGGATACACGGCGCAGCATCCGGAAAAAGTTCGCCGGCTGATTCTGCTGGCGCCCGCATATTCGCGGGACCGGTGGGGCGAGCAGCCGGCAACCGTGCCGGCGAAAGGCGTTACATTCAACACGCAGTCGCACACGGATTTCATGGCGAACTGGACGCGCCAGGTGGGATGCGCGGATCAGATTGAGCCGGCGGCGGCGGATGCGGTGTGGTCGGCCATGCTCGACTCAGATCCGGTGGGCGCGACGTGGGGAACCGGGGTGCGGCGGGCGCCGCTCGTGACGGCGTGGGGATGGAACCAG
>DAIDJK010000478.1 GCA_027450225.1 Bryobacterales bacterium
GGCCGAAAAATGGCCGGATCTGATCGATCTCGATGCCGGCCGCATTGCCACAGGCGGCAAAACCATTGCCGATGTCGGATGGGAACTGTTTCAATTGATGCTCGATGTCGCCGGCGGCAAACGCCAGACCTGGGCCGAAAAGTGGAAGCTGTATAACGCTCTCGCTCCCTTCAATCCCGGCCCGGTAACTTAACGGCCGGCGGACTTACTCAGCACTTATCGCCTTCCGCCGCCGCGCCATCACCAGCAAGCCGGCCATCGCAATTCCGGTAAACACGAAATAACCCGGTTCCGGCGTCGGCGCCACGTTGCCCAGGCTGATGTCGTCGAGCGCGAAATCGTTGCCCGACGCCGCGGTATTCCTGTCCACGATATTCAGAACCGCCGTCGTGTTCACGCCCGAATTCCACGGCGTCGTGAATTCCTGCCACAATCCCGGCGTAGTTGAGGCGGTGAAATCACTTCCCACCTGAACCCCGTTGATGCTGAAATCCAGCACCGCCGGGCTCGAAGGATAGACTGACGCCACCCACGCCGAAAAGTCGTACGCCGTATTCGCCGCCACGGTCACCGTCTCGGACCACACGCTGACGTTCGCGCTGGTCGCGCCGTTCACCACCATCATGTTGCCCGTGCCGGTCGTATGATCGCCGAACGAACTCCACAGGCTGTGGCAATTCTGCGGATTGACCACAACGTTGTAAGTGGTCTCGGGCCAGCAGTTGTTGCTCACGGCCAGGTTATATCCGGTCGTGAATCCCGTATTGCCGCCCGAGAAATCCCCGTTTACCACGATGTTTCCGGCCATGGCGCCTGTCGTAAACAGGCACAAGCCGGCAATCGGTAATCCCGCTTTGAATAAGTTCCACCGCATCGATTTACCCCTCCTGCAGCCAGTATGCTGGCGCGAAGAAGTCTGCGGCTACGATTACTCCGGTAACAAGAGTCCCGGGTATATCCCGTACGTTACGCTGCGCGTCCGCGTCTTCGCGGTTTGAACGAGCGGACTTCCACGGCGCGTGCGCGCGGTGCCTCGCGAGGTTCGTTCTCCCCGCTTCTCCGCTCTTCGCGCGCCAGGCTGTTCGGCGTGTCCTTGCGAATCAGCTTCAGTTTCAGGGCGCGCTCGATGTTCTGCACATCCCTGCGCTGCTCCCTCGTTCCGAAGCTCGACGCGACGCCCTTTGCGCCAGCCCGCCCGGTTCGCCCGATGCGGTGAATAAAATCGTCCGAGCATTGCGGCAGATCGTAGTTCACCACGTGCGCGATGTTATCCACGTGAATGCCCCGCGAGGCCACGTCGGTCGCCACCAGCACCCGGTACTGCCCGCTCTCGAAGCCGCGCAGAGCCATGTTGCGCTGATTCTGCGAACGGTCGCCATGGATCGCCGCCGCCTTGATGCCAAGCGCCGAAACCTTCTTCGCCAGCTTCTCGGCGCCGTGCTTCGTACGCGCGAAAACCAGGAACGAACCTTCGCCCGACTCGAGCAGATGCCCCAGCAGCGCCAGTTTGCGGTCCTGCTCCACTTCGTAGACGTGATTTTCCACGTTCTCCGCCGGCTTCGTCGTCGAACCGATCGCGATGCGTTCCGGGTTCTTCAGGTGCTTTTCGATCAGCCGCGCAACCGATTTCTCGATCGTCGCCGAAAAGAACAGCGTCTGCCGTTCCGCGGGCGTCTGCCGCAGAATGCTCTCCACGGCGGGAAGGAAGCCCATATCGAGCATCCGGTCCGCTTCGTCCAGTACCACCACGCGGATGCCGGACAGGTTCACCAGTTTGCGGTCGAGAAAATCGCAAAGACGCCCAGGCGTCGCGATCACCACCTGCGCGCCATCGCGCATCGCTCTCAGTTGAGCGCGCTCGCTCATGCCGCCCACCACCGCAGCCGTACGAATTCCCGTTCCGCGCGTCACCAGCGCAAAAGTCTGCTCGATCTGCAGCGCAAGTTCGCGCGTCGGGCTGAGCACCAGCGCTCTCGGTCCACGCCCGGATTCCAGAAGCAGCCGCGAAACCACGGGGAGTGCGAACGCGAGCGTTTTGCCCGTGCCCGTCTGGGCCGTCGCAATCAAATCGCGGCCTTCGAGGGCCGCCGGAATCGCCGCGGCCTGAATCGGCGTTGGCGTAACGAATTTCTCACTCGCCAGGTTCTTCCTGAGAACAGGCGAGGAAATAAGGTCAGAAAAACTATTCATTAAGTTGTTTGTCAGTGCAAAAATCAGCGAGGCCGATTGACAGGGGAGGCGAAGCGGATCAGTTGGACTGCTTCCATTGTAGCGCACGCCACAATCGATCCGCGAACAATCGCGG
>DAIDJK010000479.1 GCA_027450225.1 Bryobacterales bacterium
GCCACAGGGGCGGGCAGGGACTTCCACATCTTCTGAAGCTTCGCGATCGGCCCCACTTCGACTTTTTGCGGCCGGCCCGGAGTGACATCTTCGCCCAGAATTCCCCACACCATCGGCAGATACTTCGGGCTCACCTTCTCCGCCACCGCCGTGCTTGTCAGCGTCGCCGCGCGATGTCCCAGTTCCGCCCGATATTTGTAGCGCCACGCGGCTTCGAAATAGTCCGCGTAGTCGGTCGGCTGAGATCGGTAGAAGTCGACGATCCGCTTGATTGCGAACTGATCGCGGTCCGCCTCGGAAATCATCGGACCCGGCGCGAAGATAAACCCGCCCGGCGTCAGCACCATATGGTTGCCCACCTCGCGCGCCGCCTGCAGATACTTGGCCAGCAGCGCCGGCGACATCGCAAGCGATTCACCGGAATTGTCGAAACCCGCCGGGTTCGCCGGGTCTACCGGAAACTCCTTCGTGGGCCTCATGTCCACGCCAGTCAGATCGCGAATCGTGTAGTTGTATTCGGCGTTGCTCAGCCGCCGCGCCAGCACCGGCCCGGGGTCCCCCGCATTCTTTTTCGCTTCCGTGCTCCGCAGGGTCTTCACGAAGCTGATCACCTGCTGCCGCTGCGCGTCGGAGGGTTGCGGCATCTTCGCCGGCGGCATCTGCTTCGCCGACAGCTTCTCGGAGACGGTGACCCAGCGCTGGTTGTCTGCGATGACCGAATGAAGCGTGTCGAATGATTTCAGATCCAGTCCGCCCGCGGGCGTCTTGCCGCTGTGGCACGCCGCACAATATTGATTCACGAACGGCTTTACGGTCTGGTTGAATGTCTTGTCGAGGTCCGCGCTCTTCGCCGCCGCCGAACCCGCCATGGCAAACAAACTGATGCCTGTCAGGAATGCAGCGCTGAATCGGAACCGGACAACGGAATACGACATGGTAGGGAGGCTTGTCACGATGATATAAAACGTGTTTGGGCGCCGACAACGGCCAATGGTTAGGGCGGCCGAAAACGTTTACTCGTTACCCACGCCGGCGCTATGCCGCGATTTCTTCCGGAACACGCGAACTTTCACCGCAGCTTCGCTTTCTCCGTACAGTGCAGATCCCGGCATTGCCGGTCCGTCAGCTGCGCATCCGTAACATCAGATACATTCCCGCCAGAGAAAACACGGCGTCCGGCGCCCAAGCCGCCATCATAGGCGGCAGATAGTTGACATTGCCCATCTGCTCGAACAGTTTCCCGATCGCCATATACGCCATCGCCACCGCAAGACTCACCCCCACACCCGCCATCGCCCCGCGATTTCCCACCAGAAACCCGAACGGAACCGAAATCAGCGCCATGATCAGCGCAAACAGCGGCACGGCGAATTTCTTGTAATACTGCACTTTCAGCTTGATCGTGTCGAAGCCGCTCTCCTGCAGGTCGGAGATGTAATTGCGCAGTTCACGGTAATTCATCTGCGTGTCCTGCTTCACTTCCTTCAGAAAATCGTCCGGCCGTTCGGAGATCTCCGGGAACGTGGTTACGGCGTAATTCTGCATCCGGCACTCATCCACGCCGCACAAATCCCTCACCGTTCCCTGCTCCCACACCCACTGCTGCAGGTTCGCCTGCCACCGCGCCCGGCTCGCGTTGATCTCCCGCGTCATCCGGAAAGTCCTGGGATCGATCTCGAATACCCAGGGCTCGATCATCGTTTTGTCGGCCGCATCGAAGTACTTGAAATAGAAAATCCGGTAATCGTGGATGATCCACTTCCGCTCCGGGTGCAGATAAGTCTGCGTCGGCCGGCCCTTGATTTCATTCAGAATCGCGTCCTGGATTTGATTCGAATGCGGAATCCAGGAATAGTCCGACGCAAACAGCGCCGTACTCAACGCGCAGCTCATCAGCAGCACCGGAAATCCCAGCCTGCGCACGCCGATGCCGCATGCCTTGAACGCCGTCACTTCGTTGTTCTTCGTCATCACGCCGAACGTAACCAGCACGGCCAGCAGCACGCTGATCGGCAGCGTGTCGTAAATCAGCCGGGGCGTTAGAAACAGGTGATAGGTGATTACGTGCGAAATCGGCACATGATTCTTCACGATGTCGCCCAGCAGATCGAAGAACGTGAACACCTGGGTCATGGTGACGAACGCAAGCAGCCACAGCACGAAATAGAAAAGAAAATTCGACAGAATGTAGCTGTCCACGATCCGGAATAGAACGAACTCCGCGCCCCCGCCCGATTGCGCGCGCCGCGAGATGCTCTTCGAGATCGCCGCTCCCGCCCGCATGAAGAAATCCTTCACGGCTCCGATCAGGTCCCGGTCGCCGGGCGATTCCATCCGCGAAATCATCACCACGCCGGCGATGAAGAACGCGCCGTTGGGCAGCCACGATGCCACTTCCACCGGCAGCGAATGCGCGCTCGCCATCCGCGTCAGGCTGATGTACGCCAGGTAATAGCAGAAGAACGCAAGAAAGATCGCCCACACGTAACCCGCCGAACGCCCGCCCTTTCGCGACGAAGCGCCCAGCGGAATCCCCACCAGCGCCAGCATCAGACAGCCGACCGGCAGCGACAGCCTTCGATGCAGCTCGATCAGCGCATCGGTGCCTTCCTGCGTCCTGCGCGGATGCGCGCGGATAAAGGCGAGCAGTTCGCGCGTGAACATCTCCTCGTAGGGCTTCGCTCTCTGTTCCTGCTGATTCTGCGTCAGCACCGTCACGCCCGTCGGCGCCTGGGAGTGGTACGGCGCATCATGCACGCTCTGATCGCGCAGCATCAGCTGAACCCGGTTGTGCGCCGGGTCGGGCAGCGCCAGCGCCTCCTTCGCGACAGTGATTTTGGGTCCGACCGGCTCGTCCTTCAGCCCGGTTTTGCGTTGCGAAGGCGGCGTCAGGTCCGCGATGAACACGCCCCGCCACACCACAACCGGTCCCGCTTCCGATTTCACGTCGTCCACGTACAACACCGTGTTGTCGTTGGTGAATTGCTCCTCGAAAACGCGCGGCTCCACATCCGCCGTCACCTGCGCCGCGCCCTCCCGGTTCACGATCTTGTAGAAGGCCCGAATCGCCAGCGGATTCAGCCACAGCGCGCAGGCCGCCGAAACGCCCGCCGCCAGCAGCGCGAAGGCGACCACCGGCGTCACCACGATGCGGCTCGAAACGCCTCCCGACCGCATGGCGACAATTTCGTTGTCGCCCGACATTCGTCCCAGCCCTACGAGGATTCCCACCAGCACGCCGAACGGAATGCTGAGCAGCAGCACCGGCGGAAGCACCAGCACGCACAACTCAACGAACGCCGCGCCCTTGGCCGAGCGCACGAGTATCTCGAACAACCGGGTGGATCGCTGCAGAAAGATGACAAACGTGGCCAGCAGCGTCGCCAGCACCGAACTCGTCAGGATCTCCCGGAAAACGTACCGGCTGAGAATTCTCATCTCGCCGTTGGTTGAGGATTCGCGGCCAGCAGCGGTGACGGAACAAGCGGCAGTTTCGGCAACTCGTCGTCGATGTTCGTCAGTTCCAGGTCGTCGATCAGCAGAGAAGGCGCAACCACGGCCACTTCAGCCGTGCTGCCCCCTGCGCCCAGCAAAGCGAACGGCATTTCGTTTTCAAGGTAGCTCAGAGTATTCGCGTCGTTGCCCGCCGCCAGAATATCTTTCAGCGACCGCGCATTCACGCTCCGCAGCCGCACGCCGCGGATCATTTCCTCATGCCCGTCGGCATAGACCCGGTAAACGTAAACCGGAACACTTACCGGTCTCACGGATCCGCCCGAAGCCGCGGCCATAAGCAGTCTCCGCGCCTCATCGAACGGCGCCGCGGACGGGAAATCCAGCTTGCGAATCACGATCCCGTAGGGCAGCCCGCGCTGCTGGCACAGATCCATCATCTTCCGGCGCAGATCCGCGATCGAACTGGTTTCGCTCGCCTTCACCATCAGATTGCTCGGCTCAGGAAGTTCGCCCCCGGGTCCGCCGGTTACCCGCGCATGCCCGTTCGAATCCGCATAGCCGCGCACCGGATTCCGTGTGCGCAGAAAATCCTTCAGAACGCCATGCTCCACCAGAACGACCTTCTTGTCCGGCACGCCTTCGTCGTCCACTTCCTCATGGCCGAACAATGGCAGCGTGGGGTCGTCGATTACGTCGAAGAACTCCGGCATGATGCGCACGCCGCGCCGCCCTTCCAGCTCCGTCATCGCCGTCTGATTCGGCGCCCCCGTCGTCGCCACCGGCTTGCGGGCGATGTGGAGATTGCGCCCCAGTATCTGCGCCAGCAGCTGCGGCCCCGCGATCCCTTCGAACAGAATCGGCCCGGAGTAACTGGCGCCAACCGGCGCCGCCGCCAGCTTCGTCACCTTGTCTCCCAGCGACCGTGCGGCGTTCTCGAGCGCCGATTCCTCCGCCATGCGCGCCAGGTCGTTCGTGTAGAAGATGTCGATATCCCGCACGATCATCCCGTCCGGCGCCTGCGCCGCCGCGCGAATCTGCACCGCCCCGAGTTGTTGCGGTATTTCGATCGCCGACCCTTCGCTCGATACGAAACGGTGTACGCCGTCCATCGCGCTCAGTTCGATCAGCGAACTGCGCAGCGCCGGATACGCCGAAAACAGCGCCGAAACCCTTCTCGCCCGGTCGTCCCAGGCTTTCAGGTCGAAGCGGGCCGGCTTGTGCGCCTCGCTTAAAACAAACGGCTGCGCCTTCGCGAAATCCGCCAGTTGATCGCTCACTGTCACGCTGCGCAGCGCCGCCCGCTTTCGCGCCACGGCCTGCAGTGCGCTCTTGTAAGCCGAGTCGGATTCCAGCCACAGATACTGGCGCACCACCATCGGATCGTCTTCCAGGGGAAATCCGCGCCGCCCGAAGCGCGGTCCGCCTGATCCGGAAAAATTCGTATTGTCGAACGAATAGTCCCCCACGCGCATCCGCACTTCGGGAATCCGGAACTCGCGCTCGCTCGATGAGATCAATCCGCCCAGCATCGCCGACGCCGACCAGACATGAACGTCATCCACCGCGTAACTGATGAAGTAAGGCTTCTCGAGCTGGCCGAGTTTCAGCGTTTCCGAGCGCTGCAGTTCGGCCTTCATCGCGTCCAGAACCGGATCGGGCTGCGCGGCGGCGGCGATGGCCGCGGCCACCAGCATCGCAATCGGAAACCTCACTGCGCGCTCCCGCCCGCCCGGCCGGATGCCGAACCCGGCCCATCCGCGCTCACGGTCAGCGGCGACGGCAGCAGCGGCAACAGTTCCTGGCCCTGGGCTTTCTTTTCGATCTCGATTTCCGAAATCAGAATGGCGGGCGAAACCGCCGAAACCGGCACGCTGCCGGATTCCGCCCCGCAATATCCATTGAACACTTCCGGGCTGTCCGACGTCGCCACGATGCGCGCAAAACTCGCCAGCGGCGTCCCCACAATATCGGCGCCGCGAATCAGCTCATCCGGCCTTCCATCGGGATACACCCGGTACACGATCACCGGGATCACTTTGAACGCCTGCAGCCCTGCCCGCTGCGTCGTCGTGAACCCGCCCGTGATGTCGTCGAAATAGAGCCCGTACGGCTTGCCCTGCTTCTTCGCCTCGTCAATCAGCATCTGCCGCAGCTCGGCCTCGGGCACGCTCTTTGTCGAGGTCACGATCAGGTTGCCCTGCC
>DAIDJK010000480.1 GCA_027450225.1 Bryobacterales bacterium
GTGTAATAAGCCGGCTCTCCCAAAACCAGCACGATGTCTTCCCGCTGTTGCCGCAAGCGTTCGAGGCCCGCGCGAATGAGGCTGCTTCCGATCCCTTTGCGTTGAAAACCAGGCAATACCGCGACCGGGGCCAGCGCGACCGCGGGAACGGAAGCGCCTGGCTGCTCTATCCACATGCGGCTGAACAGAATGTGGCCGGCGATTTCGCCATCCACTTCCGCGACGAGCGACAGGATTACGGCCTGTTCTTCCCGGAGGCGCTCGACGAGGCCGGCTTCGCCGTTGTATCCGAAGGCGGCGCTCTCGAAGGCGGCTTCGATCACGAGGCGAACCGCGGCCCGGTCCGCCGGGGTTTCGTCACGGATCAGCATCGCGTGCCCACCGCCAGCACGGTCTCGAAACCGGGCGGGGATTTCTCTTTATCGACTACCCAGGTGCGCGCGTTTTCGAAACCGGCGCGAGCGAGAAAATCCCGGAGTTCGGGTTCGGAAAAGCCAAGCCACGTATCCGCGTAGAGTTCGCGGGCCTGCTCAAAGGCGTGGCGTTTCAGATCCAGAATGGCGATGCGGCCGCCCGGCTTCAACAGCTCCCGGGCGGCGCGCACGGCGCGATCCGGATGCACGGCGTGGTGCAGGCTCTGGCTGAAGAAGGCGAGATCGACCGTGCCCGGTTCGATGGGCGGGGCTTCGAGATCGCCCTGGCGGTATTCGAGATTGGCGATGCCGTTTTCGCGCGCCAGTCTGGCGCCATATTCCACCATTTTGGCCGAATTATCCACTGCGATTACCCTTTCCGCCCGCTGGGCGAGCAATTGCGAAAACGTTCCTTCGCCGGCGCCGAGGTCGGCGATGACCATGGGCGGCATGAGCTGCAGAAGCGTTTCGGCGAGCGCTTTCCAGGAGCGGCCCGGAATGTAATCCCGGCCGAATTTACCGGCCAGCTCGTCGAAATACCGGCGGGTCCGGTCGCGGCGCTTTTCGAGAACCAGTTCCAGCGCGCGGCCATCTTCGGCGGCCTCGGGGATTTCCGCGGCGGCGGGCCGGAGGACGTCCACCAGGCCGTTTTCGCGAAGGCGGTAGAGGCTGTTCCTGCCGTGCCGGCGATCTTCGACGAGATCGGCGGATTTGAGCTGAGCCAGATAAGTGGAGATACGGCTCTGGCCCATGCCGAGGATTTCCTGCAGCTCGGCGACGGACAATTCCTCGCGTTCGAGAAGCAAAAGGATGCGGAGGCGCGCCGGGTCGGAAAGCAGTTTGAGCGATTTGAGGAGTGCCATCGGCTGGTGCTAGTATAGAGGGGTCAGCCTGATCGCATCAACAAATCGCGATATTCTGATATATCAGTTCTGGAGGAAGCTTGAGCACTGCAACTCTGCCGCAAACCGCGACCGATTTCAAGGTAGCCGACCTGGCGCTGGCCGAATGGGGCCGCAAGGAAATCACCATCGCCGAGAAGGAAATGCCCGGCCTGATGGCGATTCGCGCGAAGTACGCGAAGACCAAACCGCTCGCCGGCGTGCGAGTATCCGGTTCGCTGCACATGACGATTCAGACGGCGGTTCTGATCGAAACGCTGGTGGCGCTCGGCGCGAGCGTGCGCTGGGCGAGCTGCAACATTTTCTCGACGCAGGACCACGCGGCGGCGGCGATCGCGGCGGCGGGTATTCCGGTGTTCGCGTGGAAGGGCGAATCGCTCGAAGAGTACTGGTGGTGCACGGACCAGGCGCTGTCGCATCCGAACGGACTGGGACCGGAGCTGATTGTGGACGACGGCGGCGACGCGACGCTGCTGATCCACAAGGGTTACGAACTCGAAAACGGCAGCGACTGGGTGAACACGCCTTCGGGCAACCGCGAAGAGCAGGTGATTAAAGACCTGCTGAAGAAGATCCACGCCGCGAACAAGATGCGCTGGCATCAGGTGGCGAGCGCGTGGCGCGGCGTTTCCGAAGAGACCACGACCGGCGTTCACCGGCTGTACAAGATGCACGAAGCGGGCACGCTGCTGGTGCCGGCGATCAACGTGAACGATTCGGTGACGAAATCGAAGTTCGACAACCTGTACGGCTGCCGCGAATCGCTGGCGGACGGCATCAAGCGCGCGACCGACGTGATGGTGGCGGGCAAAGTGTGCGTGGTGTGCGGCTACGGCGACGTGGGCAAGGGCTGCGCGCATTCGCTGCGGGGCCTGGGGGCGCGCGTGATCATCACGGAGATCGACCCGATCAATGCGCTGCAGGCGGCGATGGAAGGCTTCGAAGTGACGACGGTGGAAGAGACGCTGGGCCGCGCGGATATATACGTGACCTGCACGGGCAACGTGGACGTGATCACGCTGGAGCACATGCGCAACATGAAAGACCAGGCGATCGTGTGCAACATCGGGCATTTCGACAGCGAGATTCAGGTGGACGCGCTTAATTCGTCCGGCGCGCAGAAGCTGGAGATTAAGCCGCAGGTGGATATGTACACGTTCCCGGGCGGCAACAGCATCTTCATTCTGGCGGAAGGGCGGCTGGTGAACCTGGGCTGCGCGACGGGGCACCCGAGCTTCGTGATGTCGAACAGCTTTTCGAACCAGACGCTGGCGCAGATCGACCTGTGGAAGAACAAGGACGTGTATGCGCCGGGCGTGTACACGCTGCCGAAGCGGCTGGATGAAGAAGTGGCGCGGCTGCATCTGGAAAAGATCGGGGTGAAGCTGACGACGCTGGCTCCGGCGCAGGCCGAATACATCGGGGTGCCGGTGGAAGGGCCGTACAAGCCCGACCATTACCGGTACTAGGGCGCAGTCCGGATACACGGCCGGCTCGCGGCCGGCGGAAAAGCGAAGTTCGGGATGATTTTCGGGCCTTCGATGCTCAGTTTCGTGCATCGAGGGCCCGAAGCGCGAGTGCATCGGCGCGGCTCCGGAGGCGCCGGGCGGCGAGAAGACGCCTGCGGCGTTCGACGGCGCGGTCGATTTCGGCGCTCGAAAAAACGAAGCCAGAAACGGCGACGAGGC
>DAIDJK010000481.1 GCA_027450225.1 Bryobacterales bacterium
AAAAAAAGGACGGTGAGCCAGAGCAGGATGAGCGCGGAAAAGCATTCATCGCGCGAAAGAAAGACTTCCGTGGAACGGAACAGGGGGAACGCGGCGGCAATGAAACCGGCGATCGCGCCGGAGGCCCAGCCGAGCCCCAGCGCCGCGGCTGCGGCTGGAAACGAAGCGTAGAGCAGGCTGAAACCGCCAATCATCAGTGCGTCACGCGCGAGTTCGCCGCGTAAGCCGAAGCCAAAAATGCGAAAGATGGCGGCGGTGAGCAGCGGGTACGCGGGTGGAACGTGCGCGGTGGGTCCTGAGGGGTGGCCGAAAGGGTCGGCGAATCGGCTCGTCCGGGCAAGCGAGACGCCGACGTTAATGGCTTCGTCCCAGGACCTGAAGCTATGGCCGGCGGACGGGCTTTCGAGAAGAATCGTCTGGCGCGGGACCGAAGCGAGCAGCGCCAGGCGGACGACGGCTGCGAGCAGGAAGATGGCGACAGTGGCTTTGGTTCGCGTCATCCGGAATCCGGTTCGCGGCTGAGGAGCTGTGGTCTTTCTGTGATAACACGTACGGCGAAGAAGGGCCTGTCCGTAAGTTAACGTACGCAGGCCGCCACGTGAAGCGCCTGACACGGGAGGAGCTTGAAAAAACAGGGGAATAAGAACCGGGCGAACGCGTGACTTGCGGGCGGAAGACCGGGCGCAGGATGGGGGTTCAGGAGCGCGTTGGGTTGGTTCGGTAAATTTCCGCGCGGCGTCTGATCCGGCGGGCTGCCGTCTGATCCCGCGGACTAAGCGATACGCTCCCGGCAACAGCTTACTACGGGCAACTGATGGCGCCCGCCCTGCTAACCTCAAAATTTCGCAGATGGAAATGGTGCGGCAGTGGTTCGGACGGAGGATGCACGAATGGGAGAACGATCTCGCGACGAGATCGACCGACCGCGTGGTCCGTCCGTTCGAATGGGGACTCGAATGGACCGCCAGATGGCCGGTTCATTCGACTGCGGCCGATCCGGCGGCGCGGATGAGCGAACTGAACCGGGCGGCGATTGAACACAGCGAGGAGTTCTTCGGCTACACGCCGCCGCGCGATTTCCATTTCCATGACAACCTGCTGCGGTTCACTTCGGCAGTGGAGACGCCCTACGCGGCGAACAACGTGGTCCACGCGCGGTTTTTCCCGGCGAAGCCGCGATGGAAGCGTGGGAAAAAAGCGGTGGTGCTGCTGCCGCACTGGAATTCGAATCCCACGCAGCACGTGGCGCTGTGCAGGGGTATCGCGGAACTCGGGATCGCTGCGCTCCGGATCAGCCTGCCGTATCACGATGCGCGAATGCCCGGTGAACTGACGCGAGCCGACTACTCCGTCTCGTCCAACGTGGCGAGGACGATCGACGCGACGCGGCAGGCGGTGATCGACGTGCGGTCCTGCTTCGACTGGCTGGAGCAGGAGGGATTCAGGGATCTGGGGATCGTGGGAACCAGCCTGGGCTCCTGCTACGCGTTTCTGGCCAGCGCGCACGACGAGCGCATCAAGACGAACGTGTTCAACCACTGCTCGACGTATTTCGCGGACGTGGTGTGGACGGGACTTTCGACGAAACACATCCGGCAGTCGCTCGAAGGCGAGATCGACCTGGACACGCTGAGGGCGGCGTGGGACTGCGTGAGCCCGATCCATTACTTCGACCGGTTCGCGGCGATGAAGAAGCGCTCGTTCTTTCTCTACGCGATCTACGATTCGACGTTTCTGCCGGAGTTCTCACGGCAGGTGATCGAGCAGGTGCGGGCGCGGGACATGGAACATAAGGCGGTGGTGATGCCGTGCGGGCATTACACGCTGGGCGAATCGCCATTCAAGTTCATCGCGGGGTACCAGATTTGTTCCTTTCTGAAAAAGAATCTGTGATACCATCGGCGCTACCGCCGTGCGATTGCGTACACTTCGGCTGCTTGCGGGACTGCCGTTGGCGCTTGCTCTTACAGGGCTGGCCCGAGGCGCGCAACCTCGCCCGATGCGCGGCGCCGCCGCGCCGGGCGAACCGGACGCGCCGGTAATCGGAGTTCTGCTGCGTTTCGATGCGGCGCCCGCGGAAGGGTTCGTCAGAGAGATGGAGGGCGAACTGGCGCGGATCATGGGCGCAGCGGACCTGCGGCTGAAATGGCTCACGCCAGAGCAATCGGACGGAAAACAGAGCTACGCGCGGGCCGTGATCTTCACCTTTCACGGAGACTGCCGGGCGGTTCCGGACGCGCGTGAGGCGAGAGCGGAGATGCGCCAGGTGACTCTGGCGGACACGGCCGTGGAAGGCGACGCGATTCTGCCGTTCAGCGACATGAATTGCGACCGGCTGCGCGCCTTCCTTTCCGGGGAGGAGCCGGAAACGGCGGGAATGGCGAGCCGTATGGGCGTGGCGATGGGTCGCGTGCTGGCGCACGAGATGTATCACGTGCTGCTGCAGACCAGAACGCATGGCAGCCATGGAATCTCCCGCGCCGTCCATACGCCTTCGGCGCTGCTCTCAAAAGAACTGCGTTTCGACGACGCGGAGATCGTCCGTTTCCGCGAACGATTCCACAGACCAGCGGCGGTGGCTCACGCGGACGTGGCACAAGGCGCGGATGGGACGCCGGTGACGGCTCAGAACATCAGCTTCAGGCCGAACTGAATCTGCCGCGCGGTGGTGGCGGTGGAGGTGATGATGCCGGCCGAGGGGCTCACGGACGTTCCCGAAAAAACAGTCGCGTTGGGCGTTCCGAAGTTGGTGTGGTTGAGGACGTTGAAGAACTCGGCGCGGAACTGAAGCGTCAGCGATTCGCGGATGGTGAAGTCGCGGAAGAGCGAGGAATCGAGTTCCGCGAGGCCGGGGCCGGTGAGAACGCTGCGGCCGACATTGCCATAAGTTCCCGTGGCCGGCATCGAGAAGGCGAGCGGATTGAACCACTGGTTGGGGCTCCCGGTAACGATGGGGCCGGTGAAGGAGGGGTTGTAGTTGGGGCGGTCCGGATTGCGGGTATCGCCGTCGCCCGAGTGGTTGGTGCCGATGAGCGGGGTGAAGGGGAAACCGCTGAGCAGCGTGGCGATGCCGTTGAGCTGCCAGCCGCCGAGCCAGCGGCCGCGTCCAGGCACCTGCCAGGTTCCGGAGAGGCTCGCCTGATTGGTGGAGTTGAAGGCGGACAGGCCCCAGTCCCGAGTGAGATTGTTGCGGTTGAGAACCATCTGCGGCTGGTTGTTGGCCTGGGCGCCGGTGAGGGCGGAATTCATATCCAGGCTTTTCGAAAACGTGTAGTTGGCGCGCAACTGGAAAGTGCGTGAGAGGCGATGGTTCACATCCACCTGAAGCGCGTTGTAGCTGGAATTGCCTTCGGTGTACCAGAAGAAGCCGCCGGAAAGATAAGGGTTGGGCCGCGTGCCCACCGGGATGTATTGCGCGCCCTGCGGGACGGTGCTGTGGAAGGCGCTGACGCCGCCCGCGGCGCAACCGGCCGGATTCGAGCAGATCTGCGCGGGGATGGTATTGGGATCGATGCTGAGCAGGCCGTGATAGCCGAAGGAACCGACATAGGAGACACGCAGGACGGTGGCGGGATCGAGTTCCTGTTCCACGGTGAGACGCCACTCGTTGACGGCCGGCGTTTTCGCATTCGGCTGCACGCCCTGGGGCGCGTAAGTGGTGCAGGGTTTGGGAACGCCCGCGCCACAGGACGGCGGGATGGGCGCGCCGGGCTGAATGGGAGTGAACGACGAGAGCGGCACATTCGAGAACGACTCCGAACCGTTCCAGGGCGGGAGCGAGTTGATGAGGAACGCGAGGTCGTCGATGATCGAGTAGTAGATGCCGAAACCGGCGCGGACGGAGGTGCGGCCGTTGCCGAAGACGTCCCACGCGAGCCCGGCGCGGGGGCCGAGCAGACGGGTGGCGTTGTTCTGCGTGAAGACGGAATTGGCGACGCGCGGATTGGTTTCGAGAACGCCGCTCGGGTCCGTAATGTAATTGGCCGCGCGGCGGAAGACCTCATTGAAGCCGGTGGTGAACTCATCGCGGAGGCCGAGCGAGAGCGTGAGGTTCGGGCGCACGCGGAAGGAATCCTCAATGAAGAACGCGCCGAACAGGCTGCGCCAGCCGAGTTCATTGGGATTGGGAACGATCTGGAAATTGCTGACGCTGCCCTGCAGGAAAGTGGTGAGGCTGCTGAACGTGGCGAGACCGTAGCGGCGGGAGGCGGAGTTTTCGTTGTCCTGCATGCGCTGGAACCAGACGCCCGCGGTGATCTGATGGCGGCCTCTGACGATCTGAACGGTGTCGTTCCAGGTGAAGAGATTGCGGCGATTCCAGACGCCGGCGGCGTTGTTGGGACCGGGAGACGTGACGGTGCTGTTGCCGTTGGTGGTGGTGACGCCGCCGCCGATGACGATGCCGCCGGGGCCCTGACCGGCGACGAATGACGTGGCCGCCGGCAGCGAGCCGAGCAGCGCGGAATCGAGATTGAAGGCCGCGCGGGAGAAGCCGATGACGGCCGTGTTGATGAGGGACGGCGAGAAGACGTGCAGTTCCTGCAGGCTTGCCACCTGATTGCGCAGCGTTTCGGCGGAGGCGAAGAGCGGGTCAGGCTGGGGGACGACGCTGGCGCCGTCGTCGATGGTGTAAGCGGCGGTGAGGGTGTCGGCCGCCGTCAGATTGGCGTCGGCGCGCATGGTGCCGAAATCTTCGCGCACGGTCTGGCCGGGGTTGCTGTAGGCGAGGGCGGTACCGCTCGGCTTGCCGCCGACGAGGAGCGCGGGGCCGTTCGGCTGCGGCCAGTAAGACATGTACTGGAGCATGGCCGGGTTGAGGTTCGGCACAGGGGCGTAGACGCCGGAGGAATCCGGCAGCAGACCCTGACGCGCTTCGGCGCTCGGGACCACGCTCACGTTGCTGATGCCCAGGGTCTGGCGGAAGCCTTCGTAGTTGCCGAAAAGAAAAAGCTTGTTCTTTTTGAGCGGGCCGCCGAGAGCGCCGCCGAACTGATTGCGGCGGAAGGGCGGGACGAAGGAACGATCAAAGAAATTGCGGGCGTCGAGATCGCTGTTGCGGAGGAATTCGAACAGAGTTCCGTGGAGCTGGTTGGTTCCCGACTGCGTGACGACGCTGACCTGGGCGCCGGCGCGTTTGCCGTACTGCGCGCCATAGGTGTCGGTGAGGACGTTGAATTCGCGAATGGCGTCGATGCCGAGCAGTTCGCCGGAGACGCCGCCGGGCGTGATGGCAAGCTGGCTCGAGCCGGTGTATTCGACGCCGTTCATGAGGAAGAGATTTTCGGCGGTGCGGCGTCCATCGACGGAGAACGTGTTGCCGTTGCTGGTGCTGGTTTGCGCGCTGTGCAGAGCGCTGAAGTTGATGGCGCCGGGATTGAGCGTGATGAGGTTGTCGAAGCTGCGGCCGTTGAGCGGAAGGTCCTTGATCTCGCGCTCGCTGACGACGCCGGAGACGGGCTCGGTGGTGGTGTTGACGATGGGCGTCTCTTCGGAAACCACGAGCCGCTGGGCGAATTCGCCGAGTTCGAGGCGCATGTTCACGACTGCCTGCTGGCCGACTTCGAGGCGGATGCCGTTGCGAACGGCGGTCCTGAAGCCGGATTTGGAGGCGGTGACCTCATGCGGGCCGACGCGCAGCCCGAGAATCTTGTAAGCGCCGGAGGAATCCGTGACGGTGGAGCGCGTGGCATCCGTTTCAGCGTTGCGGACGCTGACCGTGGCGCCCTGAACCGGCGAGCCGCTGGCGTCGTCGATCACGCCGGAAATGGAAGCGCCGGTCTGAGCGAGGCAGGGCGCGGCGGAGAACGCGACGAGCGCCGCAAGACAGACAAATGCCGCAGCAACAGGGATTTTCACTTTTTCGGGACCCGTGTTCATGATCGTATCGCGGGCGCCGGAACGGGGCGGGCGCGGCCGCTGAAGAAGGCGAACCGGATTCTGGAAAATTTCAGGAACGCTGCCTCAGATTGGCCCTGTGCTTAAGGCGAAAGACATCCCGCTGCTGTATAAAGGTGGCGAGTACGCGCACACGGACGTCGAGACCGCCTGAACCGGTCATAAGCTAAAGCAGGAGATTCAGCCCATGCCGACCAAAGATCATCTCAGCCGGCGCCAGTTCGCCGGGCTCGCGATTGCGGGAGGCGCGGCCGGGCCGCTGATCGCGCAGCAGGCGGCCACGCCGGCGAACACTGTTCCGCAGAACACCGCGGCGCCGCGGCGGCCAACGGTGGAGCCGGAACAGGAAGCGTTCGGGCAGACGATCGAGTTCTCGCGCAATCCACAGGCGGGTAAAGTGGAGGCCTTCGCGATGACGGATGTGCGGCTGCTGCCGGGCCGGATGCGCGGGGCCCAGGAAGCCAATCTCGCTTACCTGCAGCGGCTGCCCGCGGAGCGGCTGGTCTACAACTTCCGCGCGAATGCGGGCATTCCGACTTCGGGACAGCCGTTCGGCGGCTGGGAGAAGCCGGATTGCGAACTGCGCGGGCACTTCACGGGGCATTATCTTTCCGCCTGAGCGCTGATGTATTCGTCGACCGGCGACAAGGAGATAAAGGCGCGGGGCGATGCGATCGTGGCGGATCTGGCGAAGTGCCAGGAGAAGCTGGCGGGCGGCTATCTGAGCGCGTTTCCGCTCGAATACTTCGATCGGGTGAAGGCGAGAAAGCAGGTCTGGGCGCCGTTTTACACGTATCACAAGATCATGGCCGGCATGTTCGACATGTCTCAGCTTTGCGATAACCGGCAGGCGCTCGACGTGGCGCGCGGCATGGCGGACTGGGCGGACAAATGGACGGCCGACATACCCGAGCCGCACATGCAGCAGATCCTCGGCACGGAATACGGCGGCATGAACGAGGTCCTGTACAACCTGGCGGCGGTGACGGGCGAAGACCGCTACGCCAGAGCCGGTGACCGCTTCACCAAGAAATGGTTCTTCAATCCGCTGGCGGCGCGGCGCGACGAGTTGCGCGGTCTGCATGTGAACACGCACATTCCGCAGGTGATTGGCGCGGCCCGACGCTATGAGATTTCCGGGGACGAACGCTTTCACGATGTGGCCGATTACTTCTGGTATGAAGTGACATCGGCCCGGGCCTACGCGACAGGCGGGACGAGCAACAGCGAGCGATGGCTGACGAGTCCGCGGCGTCTGGGAGCGGAACTGAAGCGCGCCACCACGACCGCGGAATGCTGCTGCGCGTACAACATGCTGAAGCTGACGCGGCATTTGTACACGTGGACGGGCGACCCCCGCTATTTCGATTACTACGAGCGGGCGCTTTACAATCACCGGCTGGCGGCCATCGACCAGAGCACCGGGCACACCATTTACTATCTTTCGCTCACGCCAGGAGCATGGAAGACGTTCAACACGGAAGACGATTCGTTCTGGTGCTGCACGGGCACGGGAGTGGAGGAGTTCTCAAAGCTGAACAACAGCATCTACTTTCGCGATGCGGAGGGGCTGTATGTGAATCTCTTCATTCCGTCCGAACTCGACTGGAAGGAGAAAGGCGTGCGGGTGCGGCAGGAGAACTCGTTTCCGGATGCGGCGTCGACGGCGCTGACGATCTCGGCAAAGCAGCCGGTGCGGATGGCGCTGCGGATTCGGGTTCCATACTGGACGGAATCGGCAAGCCTGCGGGTGAACGGACGCGCCGTGGAGACAGCGGCATCGCCGGGCAGTTACGTGACGCTGACGCGAACGTGGAAAACGGGCGATCGCGTCGAGATGCAGATGCCGATGTCGCTGCGCGTGGAGAAGATGCCGGATGAGCCTTCAACCCAGGCGGTGATGTACGGCCCGCTGGCGCTGGCCGGCGATCTGGGCGCAGAAGGGCTGACGAAAGAGATGATCACCGGTCCTCAGGGGCCGCAGCTGCGCGGGCAGCCGGCGGAAGCGCCCGAGTTTCGCGCCGCGGGAGCGGAACCGAAGTCGTGGATCCGCGAGGGCGACAAGCCGCTGACGTTCCGCACAACGGGACAGCAGCGCGATGTGACGCTCGCGCCCTTCGATCGCACGTTCGGCACGCGATATTCGGTTTACTGGAACGTGAGCTGACGGGCGGCGGAGCTATGCGGCGTCCGCAATCGCCTTCTTTATTGCCGAGGCGAGATCGGTTTCGCTCAGTTGCGTGCTGATGAAAAGTTCCTGACGCGCTCCGTTCGATAAGCCGATGGCTTTCCAGCCGTTCTGCGTGGGCACGGTGATACGGACTTTCACTTCGCCTTTCGCATCGCGCACCGGACGGATGACGCCGGGGATGATGGACCGGATATCGTCGCGCGCCACCAGACGCACCAGCACGGGCCGGAGGTCATCGAGTATGGCGTGCTCGATTTTGAGCTTTCCCTGCGCCGTCCGTAAGCGAAAACTCACTCGTCTATTTCCTAGGGCAGCGGCTGCCCCGGATGGCGGCCTGTGCTCACTCCGTATACTACGAAACGTGGCGCACCGGATCACTCTTATTCCCGGCGATGGCATCGGGCCCGAGGTGGCGGAAGCCACCATTCGCGTGATTGAAGCGACGGGCGTGGAGATCGAATGGGAACGCGTGGAGGTGGGCGTGGACGCCGAACGCGCCACCGGAAAGTTCCTGCCGGAGGAGGTTTTCGAATCGCTGGCGCGCACCAGAGTGGGGCTGAAAGGGCCGGTTGGCACCCCGATCGCGAGCGGTCATCCGAGCGTCAACGTGGCCATGCGGAAGCGGCTGAACACGTTCGTAAATTTCCGGCCGGTGCGGATGCTGCCGGGCTTGAAGACGCGGTTTGCGGATCTGCCGATCGATCTGGTGATTTTCCGCGAGAACACCGAGGATCTGTACTCGGGCATTGAGCACGAAGTGGTGACGGACGTGGTCGAGAGCCTGAAGGTGATCACGAAAACGGCTTCCATCCGGATTGCTCATGCGGCTTTCGAGTGGGCTTCGCGCGAGCATCGGAAAAAAGTGACGGCGGTCCACAAGGCCAACATCATGAAGATGAGCGATGGCCTTTTTCTGCGTTGCTGCCGCGAAGTGGCGGCGCAATACCCGCAGGTGGAGTACGGAGAACTGATCGTGGACAACGCCTGCATGCAGCTGGTGATGCGGCCGGAGACGTTCGACGTGC
>DAIDJK010000482.1 GCA_027450225.1 Bryobacterales bacterium
GGGGGGAATGACGGTCGCCGGCCGCGACCTCGTAGTCGAACGACTCCGCCGCCCACGCTTTTTGTACCCACTCTCGAGCCAGTCAGGGATACCACTTTTCCGCCCTTCCCTCCCCTGTCCTCCGTCAGGCGTAGCGGATAAAGCACTAAAAAACTTTACGGCAGCTAAACTTCCTTCCTTCCCCTGCCGATATCACCCTTGCGAGGACAACTGCGGCGCCGCCGCGGTCCAGCACAATGCGGTCTCACGGCCGCGTTGGAGGGAAGAGAGGGGCCCGGCCCCGCCGGGCAAGAGGCGAAAGGAAGAAAGAACCAACCCCGTTATGTCGAGTATGTCCCTTCGAACGAAGTTTCTTGGTGGATTCGCGGCGCTCATCTGCATGATCGCGGCTCTCACCTTCACCTCGTTGCGCGCCATGAGCTCGCTCAACGGCGCGCTCGATCGCGTGGTCCACCGCATGTCCCAGCGCGCGGACAAAACCAGTCAGCTGGTCGAGAACCTCGTCGAGATCAGCGGCCGCGAGCAGGCGTTGCTCCTGCACTCCATCCTTAGCGATGCGTCCGGCGTGGAACAAAACCGCCGGGCAGTCGCCGATGCCGAACACCGCATCGACGCGTTGTTCACCGAACTCGCCAGTCTCATGGATTCGGCCGCTGACCGGCAGCAGATTCAGGATCTCCAGGCCAAAGCGATCGCCGTCCGGCCCATCAGCGAGGATGTGTCGCAGCTCATCCAGAAGCAGCAGATGAACGACGCCCTGAAGCTGGTCAGCGAGAAGCTCCTGCCCGCCTACGACGATCTGCAGAAGAATTCCCGCAGCTTCCTCAGCGATCAGCGCGACAGGATGAATTCCGAAGTTCTTCAGGTGCAGGCCAGCGCCTCCGCCACCCGTTTGCTTGCCTACGGTTTCGTGCTGCTCACCCTCATCGCCTCCGCCGCCATCAGCATCGTGGTTCGGCAGATGGCCCGCGCCCTGTTCAGGATGGGCCTGCAGGTCTCCGATGGCGCCCATCAGGTGGCGCGCGCCGCCGTGCAGATGGGCTCCATCAGCCAGTCGCTCGCCCAGGGCGCATCCGAGCAGGCCGTTTCGCTCGAACAGACTTCCGCCTCGGCCGAGCAGGTCAATTCCATGGTGCAGCGCAACGCGCAAAGCTCGCGGGAAGCCGCCGAGCACACCAACGACGCCAACCGTCTGCTCACCGAGGCCAACCAGAAGCTTGCGCAGATGCTCGATTCCATGCGCGACATTTCATCCTCGAGCGAGCGCATTTCGAAGATCATTCGCGTCATCGATGAAATCGCGTTCCAGACCAATATTTTGTCCCTGAACGCGGCGGTCGAAGCCGCCCGCGCCGGCGAAGCGGGCATGGGCTTTGCCGTGGTGGCGGACGAAGTTCGCAATCTCGCGCAGCGCTGCTCGCAGGCCGCCAAAGACACGTCGGCCCTGATCGAGGAATCGATCCAGCACGCCAAAACCGGCAAAGTTCGCCTCGATGAGGTAGCCGGGGCCATGCGCCAGGTGACGGACAGCGCCGTCGAAGTACAGCGCCTTTCGAACGAAGTGAACTCGGGCAGCGAAGAGCAGGCGCGGGCCATCGAGCAGATCTCGAAGGCGATTCTCCAGATTCAGCAGGTCACTCAGCAGACGGCGGCCAGCGCCGAGGAAGGCGCCAGCGCCGGAGCGCAGATGGGCGCCGAAGCCGACCATCTTCAGACCGCCGTAAGCCGCATGCGGGCCATGCTCGGCATGCATAACGACGAGCAGGAAGCCGTCGGCGCGGGCGCGTCAAAACCCGATTCCAGCAGGGCATGGAGGTAATCATTCACATGAAACGCAATCTCACGCTATACGCAATCTCGATCTTCGGAGCCGCGGCCCTTCTGGCAGGCTCCGCCATGGCCGCCGATGAGGTGCACGTCACGCAGTCGGAAGCCATCAGGCAGGCCACCTCGAAAGTGGAGCCGGAGTATCCGGCCATCGCGAAACAGCTGCACCTCGCCGGAAGCGTGCAGGTGGAGGCGACCATCAACGAGAACGGTCAGGTGGAATCGGTCAAGCCGCTTACCGGCAACGCGGTGTTGATGAATGCCGCCGTCGCCGCGCTCAAACGCTGGAAATTCAACCCGTTCACCGCCGATGGAAAGCCGGTTCGCGCCATCACCGACATGAGCTTCAAGTTCAGCATGTAGCTCGCTTTTCTATTACCGTTCCGCCGCGGGAGATATCGGCGGCCCGTCGCCGGCGTGCTATTCCGTGAACATGAAGCGAAGCGCTGCTGTTTTGCTTACCCTCGTTTGTCTTGTCACGGCGAGAGGGCTTCACGCAAGGGACGCCGGCAACCGGGTCATCTTCGTCGGCGGAACGGTATCCGGAATTCAGGCCAAATCGACCGCGCGGCTCGAGCTTTCGAGCAGCGATGCCCTGCAATTCGACTCAAAGCAATCCAGTTTCAGCATTCCATACAGGGACATCAATACCCTCGAATACGGGCTGAGAATCAACCGGCGTTATGTCGAAGCCGCGCTGATCTCGCCCGTTTTCATTTTCAGCAAAAAAAAATCGCATTTCGTCACCATCGGCTTCGTCGATCACGACGGCAAACAGCAGGCGATGGTACTTCAGGTTGGCAAGGACGATATTCGTCCGCTGCTCGTATCTCTGGAGGCCCGCACAGGCCTGAAGATCGAGTATCAGGATGAAGACGCCAGAAAGGCCGGACGCGGATGAGAATCCTGTTCCTCTTCGCCGCCCTGGTTGCCGGCTGCGCCAGCACCCTGTTTGCCGTCCAGGCGAAGGACGACGTTACGCCTCTTGCCGCCGTGAAGCGGATTTACGTGGATCAGCTCGGTGGCGGAGGCCAGTCCGATCAGCTTCGCGACATGATTATCGCCGCGCTTCAGAATTCCGGACTTTTCATCATCACGGAGAATCCGGATCGCGCCGATGCCACCCTGCGCGGGTCGGCTGACGACAAGATTTTCATCGAGAACCACAGCACCGAGGATTCCATCGGCATGCACACCGCTGTGGCGAAGGGCCAGTCGAGCAGCGAGGGCGGCATCGGGCGTACCAGTTCGTCTACGCACTCGAGCTTCGGAACGGGGCTCACCGACAGCGAATCGAGCCATATCGAGGAGCGCCGCCACGAAGCCGATGCCTCTGTGCGGCTGGTCGATGTGAATGGCGACGTGATCTGGTCCACTACCCAGGAAAGCCCGGGCGGAAAATTTCGGGGCGCCGCCGCGGATGTCGCCGACCGAGTTGCGCGAAATCTGGTCGAGGCGGTTCAGAAGGCGCGGTCGGCTTCCGCAACGCCACCGAAGAAATAGCAATGCGCTGAACGCTGCTCACCGTGGATAGCTGCCGTTGTTCACGTCGAGCGTCGTCCCATTCACATATTCCGGGCACGCGCTGCCGAGCCAGAGTATCGCCTGCGCCACCTCTTCCGGTTCGCAGACGCGCCCGGAGTACACCACGCGCATCACCTCGTCGCGCCGCGATTGCGGCAACTGGTCGTACATCCGGGTCTTCGTCGGTCCCGGGGCGACCGCATTCACCAGCACGCGCTTCGGCCCCAGCACTCGCGCCCAGAATTTCGTCATATTCAGCAAGCCCGCCTTCGAGACGCCGTACCAGAGATCCGGATGCCCGGTGAATGCGGCCACGGAGCTCACGTTCACAATTCGCCCGCCGCCGCGCTCCGTCATGCCGGGCGCCACGGCCCCGATCAACGCGCCCGGAGCCTGCAGATTCACCGCCAGAATCTCCCGCGCGTGCTCCTCGGGAATCCGGTCGGCCGGATCGCAATAGAGCACCGCGGCATTGTTGACGAGCGCATCCACCGTTCCGATGCCCGCCACCAGAGCGGAAATCTCTTCCGTCCGGCGAAGGTCGAAATCCACGCGCTGGCCGATCACCTCGCCGCCGAATTCCTTGTCGAGCGAAATCACGCTCCAGCCCGCCGCCGCGAACGCCCGGGC
The DNA here is from genome assembly GCA_027450225.1 of Bryobacterales bacterium. Classification (GTDB taxonomy): domain Bacteria; phylum Acidobacteriota; class Terriglobia; order Bryobacterales; family Bryobacteraceae; genus BOG-234. The sequence continues at coordinate 3,982 of DAIDJK010000482.1, forward strand.
CGTCGCCAGGCCAATGCCTCTGGCGGCCCCTGTGATGAGAACTCTTTTCATTCCTCATCACACGATATCCGGCAGCTTACTTCGGGACGTAGATCCGGGACGGAGCCACCAGCGAGGCCTTCGCGGCCGTTGTCGAGACCTTGAACGGGTCGAAACCGGACGGCAGGCTGGCCCGCTCGAGCGTGAGCAGATACTGGTTCGTCAGCCGCCCCGCCAGGTCTTTCATGAATGGCGCGAACGAGACCGGGTTCCGGGTACCCTCCCAGTAGAACTCGCCGCCCGTGCTCTCGGAAATGTCGGAGAGATAGTTTTGCCCCCAGGTGACGCCAAAAAAGCTGTGTCCGAAGTGGCCCGCGGCCGAATAGTAGATCGTGTTGACGACGATTGCGCCGCGTTGCGCGTCCTGCACCGCCGATTCCAGGTAAGGGTCCAGCATGTCCGGGCTCCGGTAGTAGGGATCGATGCCGCTCGAGATCAGCAGCACCTCACGCCGGGTCTCCCCGGCAGGCCACTTTTTGATCAGGTCGGACAGGCTGATATACGGACTGGCCGAGACGCCGGCCTCGCCGAGCGGTATCCGCAAAGCTTTGCCGGCCGCGGCATGGTCCGCCGTCGGCTGCTGGGCGATGCGCGCAATGCCGTTCTGCAGATAAACAACGCCGATTTTCGTCGTCGGCGGTTGCGAATTGATAAAACTTCTGAGATCGCTGTACTGGTTCGCGACGTCCGTCCGCGTGCCGTCGTC
>DAIDJK010000483.1 GCA_027450225.1 Bryobacterales bacterium
GCGTTCGCGTAGATCACGATCATCGCGCTGTCGCCGGCGGAGAAAGCGGCCCCCGCGCCGGAAACGCTGCAGGACGAGAGCGTTCCCGGCCCAACCACGCCCGTCATTGCCGGGAAAAGGTTGCACTGCAGTGCGTTCACCGCGACCGGCGTGATCGATCCGGCCGGAATGCGGTAGGCCTGCGCGGTCAAAGTCACCGTGGAGCCAATCAGCACCTGAAGATTGCTCAGGACGAAATTCGCGCTCAGCGTGTTGAAAGTCGTTGCCACCGGAATAATCTGGGCAACGCTTGTTCCGCCGGAAAGCGAGCTGAGCGGGTCCGCAAGGGGACTTGCAATGTAGCCGGATAACGGCAATTCCGCTGCCTGGTTCGGCAGCCCGCCCGCGCCGGTGGAGATGCTCACTGACGGGGACGACGTTGTGAAGAAGCCGCCTGCGCCCGCAGCGCCGGTGGCTCCTGTCGCTCCGGCAGGTCCGGCAGGTCCGGCGGGCCCCGTGGCGCCCGTTGCCCCTGCCGCTCCGGCAGGCCCGGCGGGTCCCTGGGGTCCGGTTGCCCCTGTTGCTCCGGCAGGCCCGGCTGGTCCCTGCAGGCCCTGCTGTCCGCCTTGGGCGAGGAACGTCCACCTGGTTGCGGTCCCAATCGCGTCGGAGTAAGGAATCACGTCCGTATTCGCCACCACCGCGACGTAGCTCGAAACGATTCCGCCAAATGTGAACGCCACCACGTCGCCGGGCGCATACGCGGCTGCGGAGTTCCAGACGCCCTTGTATTTCAGTGACATCTGGTCGAGGTAATAGCCGTTGATGTCGATCACCAGATCCGCCGCATCCGTCGTCATTACCTGGATGCCGCCATCGGCGCCGCCCATTACGACGCCGCTGTTATCCACCACTCCGCCCTGCGGCGCGTTCAGCACAACGGTGCCGGGCCACTGTTGGTCATCAGGCCAGGCGGAAAGATAACCTACGCCGGCGCCGGCAGGCGCGATTACCGCGAAGTTCAGTGAATACGCGGCGGCTGCGGGAACTCCGCAGCTCGATTCCGCGATCATCAGCTTGCGGGCCTGACGGGCCATCAGCGACGGCGCGCCGAACTGACCGGTGAATGGCGATCCGGCGCGAGTGTCCATCACGCGGCAGGGCGTCACCGCGATGAAAATGAGTGAAGCGCCGGGCGCGGCCGGAGCAGGGGAACCGGTGAGGGTTGCGCTCCCGTTCGCCGCTTCCTGCATGACCGGGCGCGCAAGGGACCAGTTGTGCAGCGGAGGATTCAGGCGCTCCGCGGTCTGCGCGCTGGCGGGGACGGCGCCGCCGGTGCAGAAGAACAGCGCAGCGGCTGCCGCGCTCAATTTTAAAGATGGGTTTCGAAAGCAGCTGAAGTTGGAGTGCACGCTCTCCATGCAGTGGCGCATCGGAGGTTTTCTTCTCCGGATGCGATGCAGGAGCCCGGACAGTTTCTAATCCGCCGCCGCTTCTCTCTCGTCCGACGCCGTGAAATACGCGCAATCCGGGTGCTGGAAGACGAGCGCGCTGACGCTCGCTTCCGGCTCCATCATCATGCCTTCGGTGAGTTCCACGCCGATGTCCTCGGGATGGAGCAGCGTCCAGATGCCCTGCTGATCGTCGAGGTTCGGGCATGCCGGGTAGCCGAAGCTGTAGCGCTTGCCCCGATACCGCGAGGTGAAGCGCTCCTGCATCGTCATCGTGGGCGGATCGGGGAAGCCCCAGTCTTCGCGGATGCGGCGGTGCAGCCATTCGGCGCAGCCTTCGGCGGTCTCGATTGCCAGCGCCTGCAGGCCGTGCGCGAGGAAGTATTCACCGCGCTGCTTCATTTCTTCAGAGCGCTCGCGAACGCCCGCGCCCGCCGTTACCACGAATATGGCCAGATGATCGCGCCGGCCATCCTGCTTCGGCAGAATGTAATCGCTGAGACAAAGACCGTTCGGTCGCGGCTGGCGGCCGAAGTGGAACGTGTGCAGCGGCCTGGTTGAGCCCGGCTCGAACAGATGGATGGAGTTGCCGTCGCGCTCCGCTTCAAAGAACCGCCAGACGGCTTTCACCTTCATGAACTTTGCCGCCTGCTCTTTGAGGGACGAGACCATGCCGTTCAGTTCCAGCGCCTTCGGTTCGCCTTCCGCCAGGTTCTTTTCGAAATTGCCCTTGTACCCGAGATGCCGGCCGAAGAGCATGTACGGGTTGATGTAGTTCCAGAGCTCCGGGAGCTGCGGCACGTCGCGAACTTTGCGGTCGAGATAGGGAGCGGGCGGGATCGGAATATCCACCCGAACCTTCGTGCTCCGTTCGTCCGATTTCGCGACGGGTATCTGTTCGGCCGGCGCTTCGGCGAACGCTCCGGGCGTGAGATTGCGATGTGTTTCGAGCACGCGCTCGCGCTCGGCCGGGTCCATTAGCTCATTCATGAGCCGCAGACCGGTCATCGCGTCTTTCGCATAACAGACCGCTTCGCCATAGGCGGGCGCGATCTTGTTGACGGTGAATTTTTCCGACAGCGCCGCGCCGCCCACCAGCACCGGCACGCGCACGCCGGCTTCGCGGAGATCGGCCGCGGTGATCGCCATCTGCTGCGCGCTTTTCACGAGCAGGCCGGAGAGGCCGATGGCATCCGGTTTGTGCTCCCGGAACGCCTGGATCAACTGATCCGACGGCACTTTGATGCCAAGATTCACCACGCGGTAGCCGTTGTTGGAGAGGATGATCTCGACGAGGTTCTTGCCGATATCGTGTACGTCGCCCTTCACCGTTGCGAGCACGATCTTGCCGCGCGTGCTCGATTCGGACTTCTCCATGAAGGTTTCGAGATAGCTGACCGCGGCTTTCATCGCCTCGGCCGATTGCAGAACTTCAGCAACGATGAGCTGGTTCGCGTTGAACAGCCGGCCGACTTCCGCCATGCCGGCCATGAGGGGGCCGTTGATGATCTCGAGCGGAGCGGCGCCTTCGGCAAGCTTGAGATCGAGGTCCGGGATGAGGCCTTCTTTGGTCCCCTCGATGATGTAGCTGGCGAGACGCTGATCGAGTGGAAGGTCGGCGGCCTGCGCCTTCTCTTTTTTTGCGCGGCCGCGGAAGAATTCGGCGATCTTCGCGATGTGGAACTGGTTGATCGCGATTTTTTGTTCCTGCGTTTGTTCGCGCCAGTCGGCGGGAGCGGGCGTTTCCGCGGGCGGCGTGTTGAACAGAAGATTCTCGGCGAGCGTGCGCTCTTCCACCGGAATGGAGGCGAAGCGCTCCAGCTTTTCCGCGTTGACGATGGCGAGATCGAGCCCTGCTTTCGTGCAGTGATACAGAAAGACGGAATTCACGACCTCGCGCGCCGCCGGCGGCAGCCCGAAGGAGATATTCGAGACGCCGAGCGCGGTTTTCACGTACGGAATGCCGGCTTTGATGAGCCGCAGCGCTTCGATGGTTTCGACCGCGCCGCCGATGTAGTTCGCGTCGCCCGTGGCGCAGGGGAACACGAGCGGATCGATGATGATGTCTTCGGGCGCGATGCCGTACTTCGAGGTGAGCAGATCGACCGAGCGCTTCGCCACCGCCAGTTTGCGCTCGCGCGTGAAGGCCTGCGCCTGCAGTTTGTCCTCGTCGATGGTGCCCACGATCAGCGCCGCGCCGTAAGCTCTCGCAAGCGGGCAGACGCGCTCGAACTTCTCTTCGCCGTCCTCGAGATTGATCGAATTGATGATGCTCTTGCCCTGGCAATAAGTGAGGGCAAGCTCGATGCCGCGCGGATCGGTGGTATCGATCATGATCGGCGCCTGCACGATGCGGATCAGCTTTTCGTAGAACGGCGGGATGTCCTGCAGTTCGTCGCGATCCGTGCTCTGGAGACAGACATCCACCACGTGCGCGCCGTTCTTCACCTGGCGCCGGGCGATCTCCACCGCTTCTTCCCACTTCTCTTCGGCGATCAGTTTCTTGAAGGCGCGCGAACCGATGACGTTGGTACGCTCGCCGACGATGAGCGGGCGATTCGAATCCTCGGCTTCGACGAGTTCGATGCCGGAGTAGTAGGCGCGATGCGAAGGCGGCTTGATTTCGCGGGGCTTTTTGCCTTCGATCATCTGCGCGATGGCGGCGATGTGCTTGTCCGTGGTGCCGCAGCAGCCGCCCACGATATTCAGCCAGCCGTTTTTCGCGAACCGCTCGAGCTGTTCGGCGAGCGATTGCGGGGTTTCGAGATATTTCCCTTCGTCGTTCGGCAGCCCGGCGTTCGGATAACAGGAAATGCGCGTGGACGCCATTTCGGCGAGGCTGCGGATGTGGTCCGTCATGAATTCGGGACCGGTGGCGCAGTTCAGACCGATGGAGAGCAGTTCGGCGTGCGAAATGGAAGCGAAAAACGCTTCCGCGTTCTGGCCGGCGAGCATGGTGCCCATGGGCTCGATGGTGCCGGAGACCATGACGGGGATTTTGAAGCCGAGTTCGCGCGAGAGGCGGTCGATCGCGAGCAGCGCAGCCTTTACGTTGCGCGTGTCCTGCGCGGTCTCGATGAGGAAGATATCGACGCCGCCGTCCGCCAGCGCCTTTGCCTGATGATGGAAATTGCTGACGAGATCGGCGAACGTGACGCCGCCCGTAACGGTGATCGCTTTGGTGGTGGGGCCGATGGAGCCGGCGACGAAGCGGGGCTTCGCGGGCGTCGAGAATGCGTCGGCGGCTTTGCGCGCGAGTTGGGTGGCGCGAAAGTTCAGATCGTAAGCTTCGCCGGCGACATCATACTCAGCAAGAACCAGAGCGGTACCGCCAAATGTATTCGTTTCGATGATGTCCGAGCCCGCGGCGAGGTAGGCGCGATGGATCTCGTCGATGACATCCGGACGCGTCTTGACGAGGTACTCGTTGCAGCCTTCAAGGGCCGGTCCGCCGAAGTCCCCTGCCGTGAGATGGCGCGTCTGGAGCATGGTGCCCATCGCGCCGTCGAGCACGAGGATACGGGTGGCCAGGGCATCGGCGAGCGCCTGCCGTCTGAATTCATGAGATTGCACGGTAACTTCTTATTTTAGCGAAATGGCGCAGGATCAGGCATTTTCGGGCGGTCCAGTACCGGAACGGGGATTATGCGGGACGTGCCGGCATGCGCGCGAGCTGCGGAACGATCGCGGATCGGTATTCGTGCTTTGCGAACTGGGGATCACGAGGCCGGAGGAGTTCGTGAAATATCCGAGGCTGCCGGTGTTGAGGTGCGGGGGTTGGGAGCCGGCAAAAGAGGTTGCCAGCGCGCCCGGATAGCGCTTTTTGTTCTGTTGTTCCGCCAGTGTTCACCGGATTCAGGTGGTGTCTCCCCGCTTTGCCAGCCGAATGGAGCCGGCGCGCGGGGAATCGGCGGTCTCGGGCTCCTCCGAGCCAGCTGCAAAACAAAGCCGATCGTCACAAGTGAATTTAAATCTTATGGATAGGAGCGCCAGCCGGGCATCCCCGCCCGGCTTCGGCGGATCGCGGGGCTGTTTTGCAAAACAAAGCCAATCGCCGCCGCAACGTCCGCGGAAACAAGTTAGCACGAGATGCTGGTGTTGCGACTGACCAGCCTGCCATTGTCGCGGGGGAGTAGAAAGCGTGTGGCGCCCGGGCCTACCTTTTCAACGGATCTTCCACCCAGGGTGGCGTCGCGTTGATCAGCCGCGCCAGTTCCGGCTCGATTTCTGCCAGCCGTTCCTTCATTTCCCAGGCGATTTCGCGATAGCTGAAGTGGCCTTTCACCCCGCTGCGCACACGCGAAATATATTCCACTTCCGCGAAATCCATCTTGAACAAGAAACGTGAACGGGCGCCGAACGGCAGCAGATATTCGTTCGCGGGCGCGGGCAGGGAATGCATCGTGGCCAGCGCGGAATCCATGGCGGCGCGGTAGACCTCTTCGGCCCCGGCCGAGCGGAGCGCCGGCGGAACATCGTAGCCATGGCGTCCCGAATACGCCTGCCGGTACTGGTGGCAGCGGCGGTGCCGGTGCATATCGCGATACGCGCCGATATCGATCAGCATGTCGAAACAATACTGGCCGCCGCGGAAGCCGCGCAGCAGATCGTCGCGCTGCCCGCGTGAACGCACCGCGACATCGATCACTTCGAGACGCCGCGCCGGGCTCCACGAGAGCACGGCTTCATAGAGCGCACGGAATGGCGCGTCACAGACGGGATAGAGGAGCGTGGCGGCGATTTCGGCGGCGGCGTCCGCCGGCTTGATCAGATCCACGCGGCGCGACTCGCCTTCGATGCGCCCCAGATTCTGCTCCGCCCACGCGAGCAGATCGGCGTGCGCACCGGCGGCGTATTCATCCGGCTCGGCATGGCGCGCCAGCGTGGGCGCCAGCGGTTCGCATGCCGCCGCATCCCACACGCATTCCGGAGGCGCGGCGCATGCCTGGGCAATCTCCTCCGCGATCTCCCGCATTTCGCCGTAGGGCGAAACCCGCAGCCGCCTGATTTGTTTTTCCAGCGTGCGAATGCTGGTCACCTGGCCGACATTGGTCGGCACGCCCCAGAAGAGCAGGTATCGGGCGACATCGAACGCGCGCGCGGCGATGTTGCGGCCGTACGCTTCGGGCTTCATCGATTCCGGCCGGGGCAACTGTTCCCGCAGATACAAGTCCATGCGGGAGTGAATGTCCCGATAAGCGGCAATCAGCGCGCTCCCGGCTTCCCGGTAGCGTTCGGCCTCGCCATCCTCGAGTTCCGGCGGCGTGATGAATCCGGCCTTCGAAAAATCCTGGTAACGCGAAGATTTCGCCTGCCCGTCCCAGAGCGGCTCGTCTTCAATTTCGCTGGCGGCCAGTTCGCTCACGCCCTCAAAGCAGAGAACCGTATGGCCGAGGTCGGCAATCGACTGGTGGCCGTACTGAAAGTAGAAGCTTTCGAGAAACTGCTGCGAATTATGGGTTCGGACCCATTCGATCGACTGGCGGATCGAGTCGGCCGACCGGCTGTAGCGCGCGAGCGCATAGGCGCTCTTTTCAGGCGGAATCGGAGCAACGGAGACGACGCGGGAAGGCAAACGGCTATCATAACGTCGCTTGCCCATATTTCGAATCCGGAAGCTTCACGAAGCGGCGATCATCCCGCGATACGCGCACGGCCCGGCCGAGGACGCCGGCATGGACCTCCACGCGGTGGAAGACGTTGTGCTCCCGCCGGGGGAAACGAAGCTGGTTGCGACGGGGCTCGCGATCGAATTGCCGGCCGGATATGAGGCGCAGATCCGGCCGAGAAGCGGCCTTGCCCTGAAGCATTCGATCACGCTGCCGAATGCGCCGGCGACAATCGATCCCGGATATCGCGGGGAATTGCGGGTAATTCTGCTGAATCTGGGGCGCGCCGATTTCGAAATCCGGCGCGGGGACCGGATCGCCCAGATGGTGATTGCGCGCTATGAGGCGGTCGAGTGGGAGGAAGGCGATCTGGCCGAATCGAAACGCGGAGCGGGCGGCTTCGGGTCTTCCGGGCGATAAAGCCTGTTCACCCGCTTGCATCCGGCATTGGCGAGGAGTAATGTAAACGAACGTAAACGAGAGCGGCTTCCAAAACGGGGAAAGCCCTCAAAGGGGATTTATGCGCGCGTTTTTTGCCGTGATTATCGTTTTATCCGCCGGTTCGATGGCGATGGCGGGTACCGCCGCGGGTCTCGCGGCATTCCGCAACCACGATTACGCCACCGCCTACCGGGAATGGAAGCGCGCGGCCGACGCCGGCGATGCCGATGCGCAGGTGAACCTGGGCATCATGTACGCCCGCGGCCTGGGGGTGGATCGCGACCCCGGCGCGGCAATGCAGCTTTATCGAATGGCGGCTGGGCAGGGCAACGCGCAGGCGCAGTTCCGGCTGGGCGAAATGTATGCGAAAGGCTGGGGTGTTTCGCAGAACTACGTGGAAGCAGCGCAGTTCTTCGCCGCCGCCGACCGTGGAGACGACCGCGGCCAGTACGGCATCGCGTCTCTCTATCAGGAAGGCTACGGCGTGCAGCAGGATTACAAAACCGCCGCGTATTTCTACAAGCTGGCCGCTGGCCACGGCTTCGCGCCCGCGCAGTTCGGCTACGCGCAACTGCTCGAAAAGGGCCACGGCGTGAAGCGCAACAAGACCGAAGCGTTCGGCTGGTACATGGCCGCGGCCAAGCATGGGTTTGCTCCCGCCGAAGCTCGCGTGGGCGTGATGTACGCGAAGGGCGAAGGCGTAAAGGCCGATTCCACTCAGGCTTACCTTTGGCTCTCTCGAGCCGCAAGCCAGCAGGACCGGGATGCGGAGAAGCGTCTCAGCGAAGTCCGTGCGCATCTGTCGGCCGGCCAGCTCGCCGCGCTGCAGAATTCAGCCAGATAACGGTTAACTTTGCCGATTCAGAATTTCGAGGTAATAACGCTCGTACATCGGGATGATGCGGCCGGTCGAGAAGCGCGTCTCGGCCGACCGCCGCGCCGCGTGGCTCATCCGCTCGTATAGCGCCGGGTCGGTAAGCAGTTCCGTTACCCGCGCCGATTGCGCCGCGATGTCTCCCACCGGGCACAGAAATCCGTCTTCGCCGTCGGTGATCAGTTCGGGTACGCCGCCCACGCGCGTGGCCACCGGCGGCACGCCGCACGCCATCGCTTCGAGCGCAGCCAGCCCGAACGATTCCATTTCGCTCGGCATCAGCAGCACGTCCGCCTGGGAGATCAGGCGCTCCACGTGATTCTGCTTGCCCAGAAACTCCACTTCATCCTGAATCCCGAGCCGCCAGGCGAGATGTTCCGCCGGTCCGCGTTCGGGACCGTCGCCCACCATCAGCAGCTTCGCATCCACGTGCCGGCGGACTTCGGCGAGGATCTGAACGCAGTCGAGCACGCGTTTCACGGGCCGGAAATTGGAAAGGTGGATCAGCAACTTCTCGCCGTGGGGGGCGAATTCGGAGCGGCGGCCCGGGTCCCTTCGAGGCTGGTAGGTCTCGCAGTTGACGAAATTGTGAATGACACGGATGTCATTCTGCACCCCGAAGGTTTCAATAGTGTGGCGCCGCAGATCCTCGCTGATGGACGTTGCGCCATCGGATCGCTCGATGGAAAATTTCGTGATGGCGAAGTATGACGGATCGACGCCTACCAGCGTGATGTCCGTGCCGTGAAGAGTCGTAATGAAGGGCAGCCGGCGCGTGCTTTCAAGCATCTGCTGCGCCAGCAGCGCGGAAATCGAATGCGGGATGGCGTAGTGAACGTGCAGCAGATCCAGCCGGTAGCTTTCCGCAACGTCCGCCATGCGCGAGGCCAGCGACAGGCAATACGGCGGATACTGGAACAGCGGATAATTCGAAACTTCGACTTCGTGGTAGTGGATGCGGGGTACGCCGGGATCGAGCCGGATCGGGTTGGCGTAGGTGATGAAGTGAATGTCGTGCCCGCGGTTCGCCAGTTCGAGCCCAAGCTCGGTGGCGACAATGCCGCTGCCACCGTATGTGGGGTAGCAGGTGATCCCGATCTTCATGCGCTATCGGATGTAGAGAAAGAGCGTATGGCTTCGGCCTTCTCCGTCATCCGCGATGGTTTCCGTCCGGACCGGCGTCCAGCCGCCGATCTCGAAATCGTGGGCAACCACGCGCGCGCCCTTCTTCAGCGTGGCTTCGAGCACCGGCCGTATTCGTATATTCGACTCCGGCAGCAGGTATACCGTAATCAGGTCCGCCGTTGAGTAATCCTGTTTCAGGATGTCGCCGTGAATGATGCGCGCTCTCTTCTCGAGGCCCATCTGGCGGATCTTCTGCTCGCTCTGGATGTAGAGATCGTTGTCGAGTTCCACGCCCACGGCTTCGGCGTGAAACCGTTGCGCCGCCATGATCACGATGCGCCCGTCGCCGCTGCCGAGATCGAACATGGTTTCGCCGGCCTTCAGACCGCCGAACTCGAGCATCTTTTCCACCACGGTTTCGGGCGTCGGATAGTAAGGCGCAAGTTTCTCGCCCGCCGGCGCGGCAGGTTGCGGAGGAGCGCTCTGCTGCGCGCTGGCGGCAACGGATGCAAGTAACGTCAGTAGGGCGGTTCGCCTGTTCATCTTTTTCTTACCGCGCACGACGGCCGCCCGAGTGGCGGCC
>DAIDJK010000484.1 GCA_027450225.1 Bryobacterales bacterium
CCCAACAGCTACGCCGGCCGCCGCAAGACTTACGATTACGAAGGCCAGGAGCCCACCAACTCACCGCCCGCCGGTTACATCTGGACCAACGCCAGCGAAGCCGGCGTCAGCGTTCGCAATTACGGTTACTGGGCGGAAAACTTCCCCAAACCCGCGCCCGCCGGCGAGCGCCAGATCGAGAAGGTTCGCGATCCCATGCTCGCCCCCGTCACCGACATGAACTATCGCGCCTTCGATCTCGACTACTCAGACGTCGATCGCGCGCGCGAATTCATCGCGGACCTCCATCGCTTCGAAGCCGCCGGCTCCCTGCCGCAGCTTCTGCTCGTCCGCATGGGCAACGATCACACCAACGGAACCACGCCCGGCAAACGCACCCCGCTCGCGCTCGCCGCCGATAACGATCAGGGCGTCGGCATGATCGTCGAAGCTCTCTCGCACAGCCGCTTCTGGAACGAAACCGCCGTCTTCGTCATCGAAGACGACGCCCAGAACGGTCCGGACCACGTCGATTCCCACCGCTCCCCCTGCTGGGTCATCTCCCCCTGGGTCAAACGCCACTCGGTCAACAGCGACATGTACAACCAGACTTCGGTCCTCAAGACCATGGAGATCATGCTCGGCCTTCGCCCCATGACCACCTACGACGCCGCCGCGCGTCCCATGCTCAGCGTCTTCAACTCCGCCAGTTCGCCCGAGCCTTACTCGCTCGAGAAGCCCCGCACCTCGCTCACCGACATCAATCCCGCGCGTTCCGCCACCGCCGCCGCGTCCATGCGCATGCGCTTCGACGACGCCGATGAAATCGACGACAATCAGCTGAACGCCATCCTCTGGGCCGCCATCAAAGGTCCAGGCGCCCCACTCCCCGCGCCCGTGCGCAGCCGGTTCGCCCACTGATGCCTTTCGACGCGCTTCTCCGGAACTGACCGATGCCGAAAATCTACCTCTGCTTCCTCTGGCACATGCATCAGCCGTTCTACAAGGACCTCGCCACCGGCGAGTACCGCCTCCCCTGGACGCGCATGCACGCCCTCAAGGATTACTACGGCATGGCGCGAATCCTCGAAGAATTCCCCGCCATCCGCCAGACGTTCAATCTCGTCCCTTCCATGATGGTGCAGGTCGAAGAGTACGCCAGCGGCGCCGCGAAGGACCCGTTCCTCGAGGCCGCTCTCAAGCCCGCCGAAGCGCTCACTCCCGAAGAACAGCTCTTCATCCTGCGCAATTTCTTCATGGCCAACGCCTCGCGCATGATCTATCGCTACCCGCGCTATGGCGAGCTCTTCAACGCCTGGCAGGCCCAGAAAACCGCGCATGGCGGCCGCGGCGTCTTCTCCCCGCAGGAGTTCCGGGATCTTCAGGTGCTTTCCCAGGTCGCCTGGTTCGACGAAGAATTTCAGGACAAGGACCCTGAAGTCCGCGCCCTCATCGAAAAGGGCCGCAATTACACCACGGACGATCAGGCCGTCATGGGCCGCAAGCAGCGCGAGATCGTCGGCATGGTGATTCCCGAGTACCGCAAGCTCGCCGAATCCGGCCAGATCGAAATTTCCACCACGCCGTTTTACCACCCCATCCTGCCGCTGCTCTGCGATACCGATATCGCCTCCGTCTCCCATCCCGGCGTGCCGCTGCCGCCGCGCTTCTCGTATCCCATGGATGCCCGCGCCCAGCTGGAAACCGCGCGGGCTTACGTCAAACAGACCTTCGGCGTCGCGCCCGTCGGCCTCTGGCCTTCGGAAGGTTCCGTCTCGGATCAGGTGCTTCAGATCGCCGCCACCGTGGGCTTCGAGTGGGCCGCCACCGACAACGGCGTTCTCGACCGCACCCTGCGCCGCCCCACCACCGCCGACGTCACTTACCGCCCTTACTGCTGGGCGCAGCAGGGCCGCAAAATGCGCATGATCTTCCGCGATCACCTGCTGAGCGACCTGATCGGTTTCGTCTACTCCGGCATGAACGCGGGCGACGCCGCGGGCGACTTCCTCCGCCGCATCAGCGACAACTGCCGCCCCATTCTTGCCGGCGGCCGCGACGCGCTCGTCCCCATCATCCTCGATGGCGAAAACGCCTGGGAATATTACGACCGCAACGGACGCCCCTTCTTCCGCGAACTATACGGCCGCATTCAGGCCGATTCGCGCATGGAAGCCATCACCGTCAAGGACGCCTTCACCCGCATCGCGCCGGAGCCCCTCGATCACATCTTCCCCGGCTCCTGGATCAACGCCAATTTCGACGTCTGGATCGGCGCCGAGGAAGACAACAAGGCCTGGAAGCTGCTCCTCGAAGCCCGCCAGGCTTATGACGCCGCCACCAGTCTTCCCGAGAAGAACCGCCGCCTCGCTCTCGAAGAGATCTACATCGCCGAAGGCAGCGACTGGAACTGGTGGTATGGTCCCGAGCACCACTCTGAAAACCGCGTCGAGTTTGACCAGATCTACCGTGAACACCTCGCCAATGTCTATCGCGCCCTCAATCTGCCTCCGCCGCCCGAGCTTTCCCGCCCCATCCTGCACGTCGAAGCGGGCGAGGTGAACGTACCCCCGCAGGGCGCAATCACCGCGCGCATCAACGGGACCATCGATTCGTACTTCGAATGGCTCGGCGCCGGTCTCTACCGCATCGATGGAAAGTTCGGCGCCATGCATGGCCGCCACTCGCCGGTGAAGGACGTTTATTACGGCTCCGATGGCAAAGCCGCTTTCCTTCGCGTCGATTTCACCGAATCCCGCACGGATGTCGCGGGTACCGAAGTCCACATCGAGGTCGCCGGCGCGAAAGGCCCCGCCCGCAACGTCAACGCCCGGATCGGCCCTGCTTCCGTTACCGTCGAACCGGCCGATTGCGAAGCCGCCATGGGCGAGATTCTCGAACTCCGCATCCCGCTCACCGAGCCCGAAGCAAAGCTCCGCCTGTCCTTCTGGCAGAACGGACTGCCCGTCGAATCCGTTCCCCGGGAAGGCGCGCTCGAACTCGCCGAAGCCGCCACCGCCGCCACGTGGTAATACATCTCATAAAGGAGTTGTGCCCTGGTTACCACTACCGAAATTGCGCCTGAGATCTACCGTCTCGCCGTCTTCGTTCCGGAGATCAATCTGGAGTTCAGCCACTTCCTGGTCCGGGACGACGAACCGCTTCTTTTCCATGCCGGGCTTCGCGGCATGTTCCCGCTGCTGCGCGAGGCGGTCTCGCAGCTGATCGATCCCGCGAAGCTCAGGCACATCGGCTTCAGCCACTTCGAGTCCGATGAGTGCGGCGCGCTGAATCACTGGCTGGAACTCGCGCCCGCCGCGCAGCCCGTCTGCGGCCTCATCGGCGCCATGGTGAGCGTGAACGATTTCTCCGTTCGTCCCGCGCGCGTCCTCGCCAAAGACGACGTCCTGCCGACCGGCCGCTATCGCTTCCGCTTCCTGCCCACTCCTCACGTGCCGCACGGGTGGGACGCGGGCGTGCTCTTCGAAGACACCGGCCGCACCCTCTTCTGCTCAGACCTGTTTCATCAGTGGGGCCAGCGCGAACCGGCCACGGACAAAGACATCCTCGAACGCTGCCAGGATGCGCTGCGGGAAACCGAAGCGGGTCCGTTTGCGAACTATGTCCCCTACACGCATCACACCGGGCGCGTGCTTGAAAGCCTGGCGGAGCGGAATCCCGCGACTCTGGCCGTGATGCACGGGTCGAGTTACTACGGCGATGGCGCGCGGGCCCTGCGGGATCTCGCCGTCGTGATGCGCGACGTTCTCGGACCCAAAGCAGAAGCGGCTTCGCGATAAAGACGCCGTGCCGCTGCGTCTCGAAATGATGGTGCAGGACGTGCGATACGCCGTCCGGCAGTTGCGCCGCAATCCGGGATTCGCCGTCACCTCCGTACTCGTTCTCGCGCTCGGCATTGCCGCGGGAGCGGCCATTTTCGCCTTCGTGGACGCGGCTCTCCTCCAGCCGCTCCCGTACACGAATCCTTCGCGGCTGGTCGTCGCGTACGAGCCGACGCCCTCCTGCTCCGAATGCCAGTTCTCTTACCCCGACTATCTCGAGTGGAAGAAAACCAATACCGTTTTCAGTTCATTCGAAGCGTGGGACGCTTCTGTCTATCTCTGGCGCAGTCCGGAAGGCGTGCTCGCGCTCCGCAGCGCGCAGGTCACCGGCGGCTTCTTCCGCACTCTGGGCGTTTCCGCCATGCTGGGCCGCGTCTTCACCGATGCCGACGCCGCGCCGGCCGCGCCGCGCACGGTGGTGCTGCCATACGACACCTGGCA
>DAIDJK010000485.1 GCA_027450225.1 Bryobacterales bacterium
TGCAGCCGCTTCCGCGGACCGCCCGGCGCGGCCGCGCCTGCTCGGCATTTCGGAGATCGTGGTGCGGTCTCACGACCTCAACGCGTCACGCCACTTCTATGGCGGCCTGCTCGGTTTCGCGGAAGCTTTCACCATCCTCAAAGACAACACCGCTGTGGCGCAGGGAGACATCGAGCCCGATCGCGTCTCCGCGGTCTTCTATAAGGTGAATAACCGGCAATACATCGTAGTCCAGCCGGAAACCGCTCCGTCGCAGTCCCGGTTCGTGCGCTATGCGGTCGAAACCGACGATGCCGAACGCATGCGCCGTTTCCTCGCGTCACTCGGCTATTCGGCGCCGGCCAAAGTAACCACCACTCCCACGCACGACCTGGCCTTCGATATCACGGACCCGGACGGGATCGCGATCACCATCATGCAGTACACCCCGGAAAGCCTCAGCGTTCGAAACGCCGGCAAGTCGCTCGCCGCCGATCGACTGTCCAGCCGCATACTGCACGCGGGTTTCAGCGTCACCAGACCCGAGACGACAAAGTTCTATATGGAAGCCTTCGCGCTGCGCGAGTTCTGGCGCGCCGATCCGACCATGCACGCGCCTGGCGCGAAACCGGCCGCGCGGCCCGAGTCCGCAGGTCCGCTGCTCGCATCGCTATCCAATCTGAAGCTGCCCGAAAGCGACGATTACATCGAATGGAGTTTTTCGAGAAAGCCCGTTCCGCCGGGAACGGGTGGGCATATCGCGCTGGCCGCGCCCATCGATATGCGGCATACTTTGGCCGCCATCGAAGCGCGCCCCGCCTTTCGCGATTACACGCGCCGGCATGAGGCCCACATCGGCGTCAATCACAAATGGCAGGGCAACTTCTTCGATCCGGATGGTACGCGCACCGAGTTCATGGAGTACGACACGGCGGACGGTCTGCCGT
Source organism: Bryobacterales bacterium (assembly GCA_027450225.1). Lineage (GTDB taxonomy): Bacteria > Acidobacteriota > Terriglobia > Bryobacterales > Bryobacteraceae > BOG-234. The sequence goes on from DAIDJK010000485.1 coordinate 927, forward strand.
CGCCCATGTCGTACGCGCCGTGGTTCTAACTCGTGTATCCTTCGTGTCTAACTCATCGAGTTAGTTGTGAACCGTCACGAAAACATTCGACGGAGACGGAATCCCGTTTGCGTTCGCAATAATCGGAAGATCCCCGTTGGGAACGGTAGTCGGAATCTGGATTACGATCTGATACAGGCCGGCGGTGCCGGGCGTCAGCGCTCCACCAAGCACGTTAGCCGCCCAGCCTCCCACTTTCACCGATATTGAATCGGTGACTGAAGCGCTGGTGGATGGCGTCAAGGTGCCGGAGGCGATCGGAGGCGATGTCGGCCCGAAGCCGGTACCCCAGAGGATCACGGTATCTCCGGGTTTTGCGGGCGTGGTCGTAATGCCGGTGAACAAACCTGCCGGGCCTACATAACTGTAATCGGGACGCGTCGCAACGGCATATCTCCCGTTCCAGAGAAAGAACGCGGGAGATTCATTCGCCACGTTGACGCTGAAAGTCGTGCTGCTTCCGTTCGCGTTGGTAACCAGCACATCCGCGGGGCCGGGCGCCAGATTCGGCACTTGCACATTGATCTGTCTGGGGCTGATGTAAGACAAGGATGCGGGTTGTCCACCCATGGTGACGCTCACGCCATCGAGCGAAGCCGGTTCCTGTTGGCCGTTGAAGTCGCTCGCATTCCATGTGCGCGTGGTTGCCGACAGGTTCGAGCCCGTAATTGCCGCCCAGGCGCCGGAAGCGACGGTCTGCTGGTAACCGGCGGCATTCACTATGCCTGAAATCAGCGGAGCGTTCGTCGCAGTGGGCGAGAGCGTGTAACTGGCCAGATAGATGTGGTCGCCGCCCGTGCCGCCATCGCCATTGGCGGCGTTCCCGGCGATATAGAACGTAACGCCACCGGTCGCATTGGCGGGCGGGTTCCATGTAAAGGTATAAGATGCCGATCCGCTCCGTCCCGTCTGCGTTCCGGCGAAAGTATGTTCGATGTACTCGGCGGGATATTGCGCGAGCGCGCCGGAGCACTGGTTGCCGATGATTTCATTCGAGAAGTAACCGTACTGAAATGGAGGCGTGCCGCAGGAAAGCTGGGTCATGCCATCCGATCCCGGCGTAAACGTGCCTGCCTGCTGCGTGGCATCCGATGAAGAGCGCGCCGTGAGCTGAAAACCCCAGCGGCGTAGCGAGGGGTCGGAGACGGTGACGGTGAGAGTTTGCGCCACGCCTGGCGTGAAAGTATTTCCTGAGGGGAACGTGATGGTAACCTTACCCGAACCGGAACCCCCGAAATGGCACTGCGTACAATCGGATTCACCCGGTACGCCCGCGTGTCCGGGATCGGGGCCTTCCGCGTATGCAAACAGAAGAACCGGCAAAGCGCCGGAAATAATAATCGCAGCTATGCGTAAACCGGAAGCAAGTGACTTGCGTCCTTCCATGATCTAGTCTCCTGAACTCAAAACTGGAATGAACCAGGTAATTTAATGAAATCCTCGAGCCGATGCAGTTCAAGCAAGCTGACGGCGGGCGATGGTGGCGCGTTGCGACGAATGTTATCGATCACGCGCCGGGTGGCGCTCCGCATTGCGGCATCTTTATTTATTTTTTCCGCCGCAATGGCGACCGGATACGCCGCGCCCGCGAATACGCAATATGTGGGCAGCCTCGCATGCAAGGCATGCCATCCAGAGGTCTGGTCCACCTTCTTTCGCAATGCGCACTTCAAATCCGTCGCGATGAAAAAAGAAGATCCCGCGCACACGGGATGCGAAGGATGCCATGGACCGGGCGGCGCGCACGTCGCTTCCTATGGCGGCAGGAAGAATATAAGGGTCTTCTCGCAACTGACTCCGGCGGAAACCACCGCGGTTTGCCTCGAATGCCATGCGAAGGATTTGCCGCGCGCGAATATCTACGCATCCGAGCACACGCAGGCCGACGTTGTATGCACCAGCTGCCACTCGATCCATCACTCGAGCGGACCGCGGTTTCTGCTGGCGAAACAGCAGGCCGAACTCTGCTACCAGTGCCATGAAGGCGTCCGGTCGCAATTCGCCATGCCCGCGCGGCATCGCGTGGACGAAGGCGCGATGACCTGCTCGGACTGCCACAATCCGCATGGTTCGTTCGCGGCCACCTGGGGGATGGGAACCAACCAGACCATGCAGCAGGCGGCGTTCGACGTGGAACAGCCCTGCCTGCGGTGCCACACCGACAAACGGGGTCCGTTGGTTTTCGAGCACGCCAGTGTTCGTGTGGAAGGCTGCACGGCGTGCCATTTTGCGCACGGCTCGACAAATACGAAACTGCTGCGCAGACCGGTGGTATTCACGCTTTGCCTCGAATGCCATAACGGCGCGGGCACGTTCGGGCGCGAGACCGCGAGCGTCTACAGCACGCCGTTTTCGCACAATCTGCTCGACCCCCGTTATCAGCGCTGCACGCTGTGTCACGTGCGCATCCATGGATCGAACAGCGATCCGATGTTCCTGCGATGAGGAGCCGCCGCTTGAAGAAACTGAAACTCACCATCCTGTTTATTCCGGCGTGGCTCTGGGCGCAGCAGACAGTGGCGCCGACGACGGATGCGCCGGTCGGCCCCGTGCGCGGCCAGGACGCAGGCGATTACAACATCGTCCAATCCTGGGAACTCGGTTACCGGTTCGCGACCATTGGCGGCGATCAGGATCTGTACCGAAGCGATGTAAATTACGGAGACGGAATCCGGCTGCTCGGAAGTTCACTTACAGTAAATTCCCGAGACGGCCACGGGCGCTGGCTCGACAGTCTTTCCCTGACGACGCAGGGACTCGGCGGCGATCCTTATCAGTCCGTGAACCTGCGCGCCGAAAAGAACGGCCTCTATGAGTACGACATGACGTGGCGGGACAACGCGTACTTCAATCCCGGGCTGGCGATCGCGGGCGGACAGCACCTGATGAACACGAACTATAAGTGGCAGGATCACGACCTCACGCTGTTACCCCAGAACTGGTTTCGCATCCACATGGGATACAGCCGCGTGGCGCAGGACGGGCCGGCGCTTTCGACGCAGCAGGTCTTCGGGTCGCAGGGCCCGGTGTTTCCTCTCTTCTCCAACATCAGCGAGCAGTTCAATGAATACCGGCTGGGCGGCGACGTCCGCGCGCGCGGATTCAAGCTGACGATTCTCCACCGCTGGCAGTATTTCCGTGAAGATTCCTCGCAATATCAGTCCGGGCCTGTGCCGGGTCTGCTGAACCCTTCGCCCTCTGCCGCCACGCTCACCAGCTATCAGCAATCGCAGCCTTATCGCGGGCAGACTCCGGCATGGTTCGGCAATCTGTACTACGAGCGGAAGTGGGTGGCGGTGGATGCGCGCTTCAACTACGCGGGCGGCCGCGGCAGTTTCCTGCAGAACGAGGTGGCGATGGGACTGGACCGGTTCGGGGCGGCGCAGAACCAGCAGATCGCCGTGGCCGGCACGGGAGACCGTCCGATCACTTCGGGCGATCTGAACATCACGCTCTTCCCTGCGTCGCGCTTCAATCTGCTGACCGAAATGTCGGTCTCCGACGTGCGGATGAACGGATCGAATTCCTTCACGCAGCTCAACTACAATACGCTTTCTCTCGCGACCCTGAACTTTCAGTTCCTCGGCATCCGGCTGCTGACAGGCTCCGCCACGGCGCACTACCGGTTTTCGAAAAAGCTGAACGTATTCGCCGGATTCCAGTATTCGGACCGCCAGATCCGATCCATCGAAGATACGACCTCGCCGGGATTTCCGTTTGCGGGAATCGCAGCGGAGCAGGTGGATCTGCTGCGGGCGGGAACAGCGGGATTCAACTGGATGGCTGCGAAGAACCTTCAGGTGCATGGAGAAGCGGAGATCGGCCGGGACAATAACCCGTTCACGCCGGTGAGCCTGCGCAACGAGCATGGGATTCGTGCGAACGTGCGCTACAGGCTGAAGTCGCTGAGTCTCACGGGCGCTTACCAGGAGAATTACAACAACAACTCGATCGCGATCACCGCCTACAGCTCCCACGCCCGGACTTACTCGGCGAATGCGACCTGGAGCCCCACCAGCCGCGTCTCGGTGGATGCTTCGTACTCGAAACTGCATCTGGATACCATCGGCGGCATCTCATTTTTCGCGGCTACCGGCTTTGCGACGTCTTTTTATCCAAACCAGCAGTCGATCTATATCAGCAATATCCACGCGGCCAACCTGGATGTGCGTTTTGCGGCGACGAAGCGTCTGGACCTGTTCGCCGGCTACAACATCACGCGGGATGCGGGAGACGGACGCAGCGCCATCGCCGTCCAGCCGAATCCGGTGACGCAGCTTCTTTACAGCGTTCAGACATTTCCGCTGACGTACCAGAGTCCGTTCGCGCGGATTTCCTGGCGGCTGCAGGAGAACCTGCGGTTCAACGTCGGGTATCAGTATTACGGTTACGGCGAAGACTTCGGACTGCCTGGGTACCGCCAGGGATATCGAGCGCACACCGGGTATACCAGCCTGCTCTGGTCGTTCTAGGCGGGCAGAAGACTGAGGCGGGACGCGATTTTGCGCGAGATGGCGCATTATCCGGCCCGCCACGGACGCAGGTATCCCGCAAAGCGCTCAAACGATTGACGCGGAACCTGGGTATTGCTTTGCGTGGACTACAGCTGAGGAGATTCGCTTATGCTGAAGTTCCACAGGCGCGCCGTAACCGCGGCCGCGCTGACCCTTTTATTGGGCACGATAACCGCCGCCCAGCCACCGATGGGCGGAAGAATGCGGATGTACGATCCCGCCAAAGAGACCACCATCTCCGGAAAGATCGATTCGGTGACGCAGGGCGCGCGCGGGCACATGATGGGAACGCACCTGATGGTGACGACCGCCGACGGCGTAAAGGAGGTCGCGCTCGGCCCCTCCAGTTTCATCGCGGACAAGGGCTTCACCTTCTCCAGTGGTGAGTCGGTACAAGTGACCGGCTCCAGCGTGACCATGGGCGGCAGTACGTTCCTGGTGGCGCGCGAGGTGGTGAAAGACGGCAAGACGCTCACGCTGCGGGACAAAACGGGGCGTCCGCAGTGGAGCGGTACGGGGATGCGGCCTGGAATGGGAATGGGAAATTCCGGCCGCTGATGTCACCCGCGGTCCAATTCTGAATCGTCAAAGGTGAATCTTATGGCGCGCGTTGTGGTGTTGGGCGCCGGGATCGCAGGCCATACCGCGGCCGCGTTCCTGCGCAAGTGGCTGAACCGGCGGGACGAGGTGGTCGTCATCTCGCCTCAGCCCGATTACAACTGGATACCGTCGAACATCTGGGTGGGCGTGGGGCTGATGAAGAAACGGCAGGTTACCTTCCCGCTCGCGCCCATCTATCAGCGCCACGACATCGAATTCCGCCAGGCGCGCGCCGTGGCGCTCTGGCCGGAAGGCGACCAGCAACGGAGCCAGGCCGCCGTAGAGATCGAGTGGACGCTGCCGACGCGCGCCGGCGAGCGCGAGCGCATTGCCTACGATTATTTGGTCAACGCCACCGGTCCGAAGCTGAACTTCGACGCAACGAGCGGTCTCGGGCCGGGGCGCAACACCTTATCGGTGTGCACGGCGGACCATGCCGAGGCGACGGCGCAGGTTTTCGACGAGATGGTGGAGCGGATGAAGCGCGGCGAACGCAAGCGCTTCCTCGCAGGGGTCGGGCACGGCAGTTGCACCTGCGAAGGCGCGGCGCTCGAATACGTGGTGAACCTCGAGTTCGAACTGCGGGCGCGCGGCGTGCGGGACAAGGCCGAGATCACGTTCCTCACCAACGAATACGAGATGGGCGATCTCGGCATGGACGGTCTCTACATCCGGCGCGGCGGCTACATCACGCCGAGCCGCATCTTCACCGAATCGCTGTTCGCCGAGCGCGGCATTCGCTGGACCACAAAGGCGCATGTGCGCGGCGTGGAACCCGGCGTTGCGCATTATGAGACGCTCGACCGCGGCGAAGGGGAAGCGCCGTTCGATATGGCGATGCTGCTGCCGCCCTTTTCCGGCGTACCGATGAAGGCTTTCAGCCGCACGGGCGAAGACATTACGGCTACGATATTCGCGCCAAGCGGCTTCATGAAAGTGGACGCGGATTACACGAAAAAGCCCTATGAGGCGTGGAAAGCCTCCGACTGGCCGCGCACCTACCGGAGCCCGGCCTACGGGAATCTGTTCGCCGCGGGAATCGCATTTGCGCCTCCGCATCCCATCTCGCGGCTGCGCACGAACAAGGACGGCGTGATGATTTCACCGGCGCCGCCGCGCACGGGAATGCCGTCGGCGATGATCGGCAGGACGGTGGCCCGCAATATCGCGGACATGCTGAATGGACGTGGCGAGCCGGCGCATACCGCCTCGATGGCGGAGATGGGGGCGGCGTGCGTGGCCTCGGCGGGCGCGAATCCGTTTACGGGCACCGCCGCGTCGATGACGGTTTTCCCGATCGTGCCCGATTACGAGCGCTATCCCGAATACGGGCGGGACCTGAACAACACGTTCGGCGAGATCGGACTGGCAGGGCACTGGATCAAGATTCTGCTGCATCACATGTTCCTGTACAAAGCGCGGCTGCGTCCGGGCTGGGCCCTGATTCCGGAGTGAAGCGATGAATACGCAATCGAGAAACGGCCAGGACTGGCCGGGAGCGACGACGCCCACGCGAGGGACGCTGTTCTTACGCACGTTCCTGCCGTGGCAGATCTGCCGGTTCATATGGATCAACCTGAAGATGATGCGGATTATCGCGCGCAGCCACCGCGGCATGCATGGGCAGGGCATGACCGGGCGGGCCGGCGCAGGCCCGGACCGGGCGCAAGCCGCGCACAATTAGAGAACGTAGAGAACGAGAATGCCGGAGTGGCTCGGATTTGCGCTGGTGCTTGCGGCCTATATTGTGGTCGTGCGGTGGCTTCTGCCCCGGATGGGCGTGCCCACCTGAATGAGCGGACGCTGCGCCGGGAGCGGGCACACGGAAGAAAATCGCGATTCTGAAAGTCAGGGGCACTCGCGTGAACCATGAAATGGAACGCGCGCGCCGCGCAAGAGCCGGTTAGATTGCGGCAAGGCCGGAGAATATCTCCTTTGATGGCGCTCTAAAGGTGTGGGCACGCTCAGCCGATAAGCCTGCGTGGCGGCTTACGGCAGCGGACCTGGCGGGCGCCGATGAGCGGAACCCAGACACTTGGCGGACTTGATCAGGAAACGCGTGAGCAGTGGAGCAATCCACGCCTGGGCAGAAGAATCCCTGAACTGGACGGCCTGCGCGGAATAGCGATTCTGCTGGTGCTTGTTTATCACTATGTAACCGCCATCGGCGCGCCCCATCACGCGGCGTGGGGCGTGCTTACCACGGCTTCGCGCCTGTTCTGGAGCGGCGTAGACCTGTTCTTCGTTCTCTCCGGCTTCCTGATTGCGGGAATCCTTATGGATGCCAGACAATCCGGGAACTACTTCCGGACCTTCTACGCAAGGCGCATCCACCGCATTTTTCCGTTGTACTTCGGATGGCTGCTCCTGTTCTTCCTGGGGCTGATGTTCAATCTGGATGGGCGACTGGGAGCTAACCTGTTTCGGTCCGACGCCCCGCTCTGGGCTTATCCGGTTTTCGCGCAGAACAATGTCCCATTGTGGTTCAACAGGGATTTGCCGCTGTGGATGGCGATGTCGTGGTCCGTGGCTCTCGAAGAGCAGTTCTATCTGTTTCTGCCCCTGCTGGTGAAACGGCTTAGCCGGGCTGTACTGGCAACCTGCTGCGCCGCTCTGGTAGTGGCTTCCCCCGTCTATCGGTTCGCGCTCGTGTCACGGAATCCGGCGCTGAATGACGGCTGGCCATTTGCGACCGTTTGCCGGCTGGATGGTCTGGCGCTTGGAGCGCTGATTGCAATTGCGGTCCGAAACCAGCATTGCTGGCGGTGGCTGCAGCAGAACCTGTGGGGAATTCGGATAAGCGCCGCGCTTGCCTCGCTGGCTGTTACGGCGATGACCTTTCTCTCTCCGGGGCGGCTCGCCATGGCGGCCTGGGGCTTCACCACGATCGACGTGTTGTACGCATCACTGCTGATTCTGGCTCTGCCGGGCAGGGACAGATGGCTTTCCAGTCTGCTTACCCGGCGAACCCTGATCTATTTTGGAACCATATCCTATGGGGTTTATATCTTCCATCAGGGAGTTCGCGGACTGGCGGGCGCGATGGTACCGCAGTTTCATCCAGCTCCGCTGCGCTATGGTCTCGTATTCGGCGCGTCGTTACTGGCGACGGTACTGCTGGCGCACATTTCCTGGCACACATTCGAGAAGAAGCTGATACGCCGGGCCCATGCCCGGCATACCTATTAGCGCCGGGCGGCTGAATCGGAACCGGCTACTTCTTCGTGGCGTAAGGGCCGACTTCCGGCTTGCCCTGGGTATCTTTCAGATTGCCAAGCTCAAGGGCTGCGCCGCGGGCAATGTTCACGAGTTCGCTGCCTGCCTGAAAACAGGTGAAATCCGGCCGGTCGCGCCAGGCAAAGGGGCCGCAGAGCCGCTTGCCGGCCGCCAGCGCCGCATCATGCACCACGTTGATCAAACGCTCATAATCCGGATCCCCCTGCTTGTAGCCGGAGAAGTTGCCGAGATCTCCGCTGGCGGCGAAGACGGCGTCAACGCCGGGAATGGCTGCGATTTCGCGAGCCTGGGCGGCGCCGCCGACGGTTTCGATCATTTCGATCAGGACTACATTGTTGTTGATGGTGTCGCGATAGCCGCCGGGAACGTTGCCCCAGAAGGCTGGAGAGAAGGCCTGTCCACCACCCTGGCTGCGCTTGCCTAGCGGCGGGAAATAAGTCCAGTCGCGTCCGGCGCGGCCTTCTTCGACCGTTCGCACGGTGGGAACTATGATGACCAGCGCGCCCGCGTCCATCGCATGCTGAATTTCGCGCTCATCGGCATAAGCGACGCGAACGCCGGGAACCGCCTTGGCGTGCGGGCAGGCGGCCCACATCTTCTGAACGTTTTCCCAGTCGCGCGAGTCGTGCTGCATCTCCGTCCAGATAAAGTCGTACCCGGCATTCGCCATGGCGCAGTAGGTGGAGGGATCGGAGGAGGCAAAGACGGTGCCGCCGGTGATTTTCTCGCCTCGCATCATCTTGAGTTTTACCGGATTCCAGATCCCGCTCTGCTCCGGAGCATCGTAGGCGTGGCCGTATTTCCAGGTCTTCTCGTCGATCATGCCCTGGTTGACCGCTCCGGGAGGAGCTTTGGTGATGGCGCCTGAATCCTTGCCGGCGGGGGCGGCCATGGGGAATTTCGTGGTCCCCGCGGCGGCGTTGTTGGCGTACGGATCGACTGTGGGGGGCGGTTGCTGCGCTTCGAGCGGCGGCAGCGCCAGTGCCAGCGCGGCAGCCAGCAGGACAAGGGTGGATGAACGATTCATATCGAAATAACCTTCCTCGGCTGGTGACGGATGAATGGTTCCGATTCTATGCCATCTCCGGAGCCCGTCACTAAAGCGGAATCTTCATGGTGTTTTGAATGTAATTCGCGGTGATGCGCGCGCTTTCCTTCGGCGTGCGGAATGGCGACGTGTCGAGTTCCACGACGAGGAATCCGCGCCAGTCGATGCTGTCCAGATAAGACTTCAGGGCGAGGAAATCGACGCCTCCTTCGCCCAGCGGAAAGAAGTACGGGTCCGTCATCTGATTGCGATCGGGACCGGGGACATGCTTCGTGCCACCGCGATCTTCGGGCTTCGTATCTTTCAGGTGGAATTCGACGATGCGGTGGTTCAATCGCTTCGCGAGCGCAATCGGGTCCATGCCGGCCATGGTGATGTGGCCGGTATCGAGGACGAAACGGACATGCTTCGGATCCGTATTGGCCATGATGAAGTCGATCTCGTTCTGGTTCTGGAGCTGGCTGCCGAGATGGGCGTGCACGCCAAACGGCATTCCTTCCTCGGTAAGGCTGCGGCGGCCCAGAATCTCCACCGTCTCGGCGATGTTCTTTAGATCTTCCTCAGTAGAGCCGCCGGGCCGGCGCTTGCCGAGATTGGTTTTCTGGTGGTTGCAGCCGAACTTTTTCGAATAGCGAATGACGCCGAGATGATTCTCGATGACGGCCTGGCGTTGCGCCGGGTCTTCGAAAGCTGTGCTGCCGCCGCGCGCTCCGCCAGTGATGGCGGCGAACCGGACGCCAATTTCGTCGACTCTTTTCCGGAGCCCCGCGGCATCGTTCGGATAGAACTCATACAACGCGGTGGCGAACGCTTCCACGTAGTTGAAGCCGACTTCGTGCGCCTGGCGAAAACCGCGGAACGGGTCGGTTCCCCACGTGGTGGCGGGATCACTTCCGCGGGTGTTCGTCGTGTAACCGATCTTGTAGCGGGAATCCGCGCCGAAGACGCGCTGGACGGCGAGCGCGGCGCCGGAAGCCGATAGGAGGAATTGCCTGCGATTCATGGCGATCGATGGATGAAGTATCCGAACCAGAGCGCCACAGCTGGACGCAGCCGGCTCAGAAGAAACCGAGCCGATTATATCCTGCGTTTTCGATCCCGGGCGGGACTTTATTGAACAGACTCTATCGAAGCCGGCTGCTAAGAGATCATCGCGCGATTGATGGTGACTCCCCGGCCAGGACCCTGCGGAAGGTTCAGATAGCCATCGCGATCGACCTTCGGCGCATTCTCCATCATGGCGAAACCGTTGGTATACGGGGCAACCGGCGGATCGTGCAGAATCTCGATCCAGGGTGCGTTCGGCCATGAAGCAATCGCGTGGAGCTGCGCGATGGTGCCCAGGTTGCCGCCGCCATGATGGGGGATGACGATCTTGTTCCAGGCAGCGGTAAGCGCCGCGATTTCGCGGAAGCCCGTCACGCCATCGGCAACCATAATGTCCGGCTGCAGAATATCGAAGACGCCCTTCTCCAGCATGGTCCGGAATTCATGAACGCCGACGTTGTTCTCTCCGCCGGCGATGGGGATGGAGACCTGACGGTTCAATTCCGCGAGGGCATCCCAATCGTAACGGCGCAAAGGTTCCTCAAGCCAGTAGACATTCAGTTTTTCCAGTTCGCGGGCGGTTTCGAGAGCGCGGCGGAAGTCCCAGACAACGCCGGGCTGCCAGCCGGTGGACGACTGCGCCTGATTGGCGTCCGTCATGATCTGCATGCTATCGCCCACGGCTTTGCGAACCGCCGCGACCAGCGCGATATCTTCGCGCATGGTGGGGTAATGGAGGCGAAGCTTGATCGCTTTCCAGCCTTCCGACTGCAGTTGCAGCGCCATGCGAACGCGCTCTTCGGGGGTGGAGAGCTGAATCATGCTGGCATAGGCCGGGACGCGATCTTTCTTCGCGCCCCATAGTTTGTAAACAGGCTGATTCGAGGCCTTGCCCGCGAGATCCCAGAGCGCAATTTCGAGGCTCGAGACCGCGCGTCCGCCAACGTAGTAACGCAAAGGGCCGGCGAGTTCCCCGATATCGAACGGATCGCGGCCGATCAACTGTTTCTGCGCGTTGTGAAGCGAACGGTCGTCCATCGCCGGCCCGATGCCAGCCAGTCCCTGATCGGTCTGAATTTCGAGATAAGTTCCGCCGCCGATGCGGTATTGATTGACGGTCCCGGGATTCCACGCGGCTTCCATACTGCCGGTTTCGCGCAGGACCTTGAGCGGCACGAGGCGGACGCCGGTGATCTTCAAACGCGGAGCCGACTTCGCGGCCTGCAGCATGGCGGCGGCGGGAACGGTCTTGAGGAAGCTTCGTCGCAGCACGGCGTCTTCTACTTTAAGCCAGTTTCGTTTCTTCCGGAGAAGTGATACAAGAGAGGATCAACCAGGGAGGACCCGCCGTGAGCCGATTCCGTTTCGTTACGCTTCTGGGACCAGCTTTGCTTACGTTGTGCTCGTTTTCGGCCGCGCGAGCCGGCGACGCCAAGACCGAGGTGCTTGCAGCGATGGAGTCGCTGCGGCAGGCCACGCTGCACAAGGACGGCGCCGCGCTCGACAAGCTTCTTGCCGCTGACGTAACTTATACCCACTCGGAAGGCAAGGAACAAACGAAGGCCGAAGTTATCCAGTCGACGGTTGCGAGCAAGACAATCATTCAGAAGCTCGAGTTCGTCGACGGGCCGGTAAGGGTATTCGGAAACGTGGCGATCGTGAAAGCGAACGTGAACCTGTGGTACAGCCCGGATGACGTGGTGCATATGAATATCCTCCACGTGTGGGCGAAAACGCCCCGCGGCTGGCAACTGGTGGCGAGGCAGGCGACCAGATTGAAGTAGACCGGCAAGCCGTGCGGTTCGATTCGCGTGATGGAATGGCAGGCGCCATCGATTCCGCCGCCGCTCCGAGTCCAATCCGGGCCTCCTCCGCCAGACGGCGCGTCGTGGTATTCGGCGCCGCGCTGGCGTTCCTGTCTTTTCTGGACCGCGCGGCGATCAGTCAGGCAGCGCCCGCCATCGAACGGGACCTGCGCCTCAATTCGGTTCAGATGGGAATGGTGTTCTCCGCGTTCGGGATCACCTATGCGCTGTGCGAAATTCCAAGCGGCTGGCTGTGCGACCGCTTCGGGGCCAGGCGCCTGCTGACGCGGGTTGTAGCGCTCTGGTCCCTGCTGACCGCAGCCACGGGCCTTGCGTGGAGTTATCCGGTATTGCTGGGTACGCGGCTGCTGTTCGGAGTGGGGGAATCCGGCTGCTTTCCAGGACTTGCGCGGGTTTTCCGCACCTGGCTGCCGCCGCGCGAACGCAACACGGCCGAAGGAATCAAAGCGGCGTGCGCGCGTTTCGGCGCCGCCGTGACGCCAGCGCTGATGGTGGGTCTTTACGCGTTCGTGAACTGGCGCGGGGTGTTCGTTATTTTCGGCGTGGCGGGGCTGATCTGGGGCGTCCTGTTTCATCGCTGGTACCGGGACCGGCCGGCGGATCATCGGGCAGTGAACGCCGGCGAGTTGAAGCTGATTTCCACGGAGCGGCCGAAAGCCGCCGATTTCGATGCGGGCTTCTGGAAGCGGCTGATTGCATCGAAGAGCGTGTGGGGACTCGGCATCCAGTGGTTTTGTCATTACTACGGGTTTTATTTCTACATCACATGGCTGCCGATTTACCTCTACCAGGCGCGGGGCATGGATCTGCGGCAGGAAGCCTTTGCCGCCGGCGCGCCTCTCTTCGCGGCTGGTATTGGAAGCCTGTTCGCGGGTTTCAGTCTTTCCGGGCTGGCCCGGCGGCTGGACAGCGTGGCGCGGGCGCGGAAGCTGATGGGCTATCTTGCGTACGGCGGCGCGGCCGCGCTGCTGGTTCTGGTGACTCGCGCGCCGACTCCCGCGCTGGCCGTGCTGATGATGAGCCTTTCCAGTTTCGCCGCTGAGTTCAGCGGCCCGATTACGTGGACGAGCGCGATGGATATCGGCGCAGAGCGCGTGGGAACGGTCTCCGGCTTCATCAATATGCTCGGCCATTTCGGAGGCAGCGTGGCTCCGGGCGTAACGGGCCTGCTGCTCGCGTGGACGGCGAATGCGTGGCGGATCGCATTCTGGACATCGGCCGCAATCTACGCGGCGGGCGCGCTGTGCTGGATCGTCATCGACCCGGTGACGCCGATCCGAAACGCTGCGGGCGACGCCCCGTAGAGCAGTTCGAAAGGTTTGCCGCGTGCATGGTCAGCAGTACAACCCGTCTGTAAGGAGGCTGACCAATGACGATTGCGGTGGTTCTTCTGATTGCGATGTGCGCCGTAGTTGGGGCTCTGGCGCTCTATCGGAAATTGGTGTCACAAGATGAAGACGATTTCGTGCATCTCGCTGATTCGTCGAACGAGGTGATCACGAAGCAGGTGAAGATGGCGTCGAAGCTGAAGCTGATCGATCGCATCGGATTCGTGTTCACCGCGGCCACGGTAGCGTATGGCGTGGCGTTGCTCTCCACGTGGCTTTATATGGGGATTGTCCGGCCGCCGCAGTGATGCGCGAAGAGGCGCTGGCGGCGCCGGAGTGACGCGTGAAATAGCGCAATTCGCCGCTAGTGGGACTGGGCGGCTGACGGCGTGATCTCGACCAGATCGCCTGTGGCGAGACAGCACCGCGCGATGGTTCCGGGCGGCAGTTCCAAAACGCTGGCGGCGCGCCAGCAAAAAGATATTCGCCATGGCTGAAGAGCGCTCACCGTCTTTACCGCCACGCTGTCCCGGCTGAGAAAAACCAGATCGAGGGCAAAGCGCATGCCGAAGGTGTGAATCCCCTCGCAGGGACTGATCCACAATCCTTCGCCTTCGCTCAGTCGATCGACCCCAAGCAGGCCTCTCCGGCGTTCGGCGCTGGAGCCGGCCAGCCGAACCGCGTCGCCGATCAGGGTTCCACGGCTGCGGTTGAGGACGCGGAAAAAACGGCGGACATGAGTATCGCCCGCCGCCCCGGGGCGAGGTCCGGTTGCGCGGCGGGCTGGGGTACTCATTGTTATTACTCGGCCTGCTTGCGCCGGCGCAGCACGATCACGCCCAGGAGTATCGCCGCAAATACGGCGCACACCAGGCGAAAGGTAGTCGCGTCCATGAAATACTCTCCTTCCTCGGAAGATGCCCAGTGTGAGCCGGGTATCTGAATTTGAACTCGGTGCACTTGCTATATCGGCGGATTCGCCGGAAAACTTCAGGCGTCACATGCTGTTCAGCATCGGAATCAGATCCTGGAAAATGCGTACGATGACGGGACCGACCGTCACCACGAACAGAGAAGGAAGAATGAAGAAAAAAATCGGAAAGACGAGCTTCACTCCCAGCTTCGCAGCCTTTTCCTCGGCCTTCTGCCTGCGTTCGGTCCGCAGGTGTTCGGAGTGAACGCGCAGGCTTTGCGCGATGCTGGTGCCGAAGCGATCCGCCTGAATCAGTACGGCCGCCAGCTTTTTCACTTCCCTGATTCCGGTGCGCTCGGCGAAGGCGCGGAGGCAATCCGACCGGCGCTTCCCGGCCTGCAGTTCGAGCGTGATCATCGAAAGCTCCTCGCTTATGTCCGGATATGCGGGCGCGAGTTCGTTGGCCACGTGAACCATCGCCTGATCGAGGCCCAGTCCGGCTTCAACGCAGATGGTCAACAGATCGAGCGTATTCGGAAGCGCTTTCTCGATCCGGACCTTCCGGCGCCGCACGCGCATCTTCAGCGCTTCGTCCGGGGCGAGATATCCGGCCGCCAGTCCGGCGAGAGCCGCCATGACTACGCGGGAGGATTCCGCTTCCCTCGCCATGGCCAGGGCTGAAAGCATGGTTGCCCCGGCGATTGCGCCAACCACTTTCAGGCCCGCAAAAACATTCTCCGCGCCCGGGGACCGTATGCCGGCGCGAATGAAAGCCGCCCTGAGCTGCTCGCCCTTCTTCCCCTGCTCCGCGCGGCCGAGGCGCGCGGCGAGCGTTCTCCACTCGAGCGACTTCGGCACCGGGACAGCGCGCCGGGGCCGCTCGGAAACGCGTTCGATAACGGCGGCGCCGCTGCGCATGGACTTCGTGGTCAAAACCAGAGCAGCCGCGAAGGCCACCGCGAACAGACAAAAGCTCTCGAGCAGCATCTCTCAAACCTCGATCTTCACGATGCGGCTGATGACTGCATAGCCAATCACCTGAAGCGCTATTGAACCGGCCAGCATTTCTCTGCCGAGCGTTGCGCCGAAGAAGAATTCACGGTAATCGCGGTTCATCCACAGCATCAGCAGACCGACGAAAAAGGGTATGGCCGTGAGGGCCTTGCCCGTCATGCGCCCATG
>DAIDJK010000486.1 GCA_027450225.1 Bryobacterales bacterium
GGAGATGGTGATGCCGGGCGACAACGTGAACCTGGCGGTGGAGCTGATCACGCCGGTCGCCATGGACAAGGGCCTGCGCTTCGCCATTCGTGAAGGCGGCCGCACCGTCGGCGCCGGCACGGTTACGGAAATTCTGGACTAATCTGAGGAGTTGAGGAAGCGCAAACACGGCGGCGTGAGTCGCCGTTTTGCGCGGCTAAAAAGGAGTTGAGCGCAAAGGCGGTCACCGGGACCGCCGTTTTGCGCGGTCATAACAATGCCAAGAGAAATCATCACGTTCCAGTGCACCGAGTGCAAGAACCGGAACTACACGAACACGAAAAACAAGAAGACCACTACCGAGCGTCTGGAAATGAAGAAATTCTGTCCGTACTGCCGGAAACACCAGCCGCATCGCGAGATCAAGTAGCTGGTAATACGGGCTTTAGCCTGTCCGTTGGCTTCGTTCGGTAAATTCGCGGAGGCCCTTTCGCGGGTCGGAGCAGATTCGCCCGCCAGGGCGATCAAACAGCGAACAATGGCTTCGTTCGGTAATTTCCGGCGGCGCCGTCCGCGGGCCGGATCGGGAGTCCATCCGGCGTGGCCGTTTTGCTTCGTGTAAACTGTATTGAGGACTCACCTCCAGACAGGGGCGTAGGTTTAACGGCAGACCAGCGGTCTCCAAAACCGCGAGTGGGGGTTCGAATCCCTCCGCCCCTGCCAGATTGATTTCCCAATCTCATCCTCAGCAGCGATAAGGCAGTTGAAGATTTTGGGTGTGAGACTTGAGCATTATTTTGAGGCCTTTACATGGCAGCCGAAGTTGAGAACAAAAAGCAGAACTGGCTCGACAACACCCGCGCGTACCTGGGCGACATCCGCAGCGAGATGCGCCGCGTCACGTGGCCGAGCCGCAAACAGGTCGAATCCACCACGTTCATCGTCATTCTCTCGGTGTTCGCCTTCGCCGCATATTTCAAGATTGTGGACTGGGTCATTCAGGAAACGGTTGTCCGCGCCCAGGCGGCGCTTCTCAAATAACGGTCGCTCCCATGCCGGATTACAATAACCTCCACGAGCCGGTCGACGAAGGGGACTACGTCCCCGAGAACTACGGCGAAGAAACACCCGAACAGGCGAGCGCGGCATACGCCGAAGAGAGCGAATACCCGGAGCCCGGCGAGAACGCCGAATCCGAGCCGCTCCCCGAACAGCAAGCCGCCGAAGAAGCCCTCGAACACGCCGCCGCAGAACCGGACGGGCAGCCCGCCGATTCCCGCCAGTGGTTCATCATCCACACCTATTCGGGTTTCGAGCGCAAGGTCGCCGAATCGCTCCGCACCCGTTCGGAAGCCTTCGGTTTCTCCGACAAAATTGGCCAGATCCTGATACCGGAAGAGGAAGTCGTCGAACTCCGTAACGGAAAGAAGGTCACCAGCAAGCGCCTGCTTTATCCCGGTTACGTTGTGGTGCAGATGGAAATGAACGACGAACTCTGGCACCGCGTAAAGGACACGCCGCGCGTCACCGGCTTCGTCGGCGGCGGCCAGACCCCGGTTCCGCTTACCGCGGATGAGATCAACAAGATGCTGTATCGGCAGACCACAAGCGCCGAGCGGCCTCGCCCGAAGATGACCTTCGAAAAGAACGAAACCGTCCGCATCATCGACGGGCCGTTCGCGAACTTCTCCGGCAAAGTGGACGAAATCAATACGGAGCGCAGCACCCTGCGCGTGCTGGTCACGATCTTCGGTCGCGCGACTCCGGTCGAGCTGGACTTCCTGCAGGTGGAAAAGTCCTCGTAGGTTTCCGGCTCGCAATCAGGAAAGGCTGTTAAAAGGAAATGGCAAAGAAAGTCACTGGTCAGGTAAAGCTGCAGATTCCCGCGGGCAAGGCGACGCCCGCTCCCCCCGTCGGCACCGCGCTCGGTCCGCAGGGCGTCAACATCATGGAATTCTGCAAGGCCTTCAACGCGAAAACGTCGGGTAAGGATCAGGAGGGTCTCATCATCCCGGTCGTCATCACGATTTTTTCGGACCGCTCCTTCACCTTCATCACGAAGACCCCGCCCGTACCGGTGCTCATCAAACGCGCCGTCAATCTGGCGAAGGGTTCAGCCGAGCCGCATAAGACCAAGGTCGGCAAGATCACCGAGAAGCAGGTCGAAGAGATCGCAAAGCAGAAGATGCCGGATCTCAACTGCTTCGACGTGGAAGCCGCCGTCCGCAGCGTCAAGGGCACCGCTCGTTCCATGGGCGTCGACGTTATCTAGCGCTCTTCGCTCGCCGAACCCGTAAATCCAGGCTTCGGCTTGTACAAACGGAATCGAAGTCCGGCGAAGCGCAACTTCGTTCCGTGCCGGCCCGCACACCCCTCTCCTGTCCGGCGGGGATATCATGTCGGACGTGAGATCTCTCGCCGGCCTCGTCTTCGCCGCGATCGCGATAGCCGCGTCCGCCCAAGCCGATACCACCCAGCCTCAGCCCAATCCGCCCCGTTCACTCTCCCCGGTTCCCAACCGCGCGCCGCTTCTGCCGGACGCTTTCTACTCGCTCCCGCTGGGCGCGGTCAAACCCGTCGGCTGGCTGAAGAACGAACTCAAAATTCAGGCCGCCGGCCTTTCCGGGCATCTCGACGAGTTCTGGCCCGATGTCGGCTCCAACTCCGCGTGGCTTGGCGGCACTGGCGAGGCCTGGGAGCGCGGCCCTTACTATCTCGATGGCCTTGTCCCGCTCGCCTATGAGCTCGACGATCCGGTCCTGATCGAAAAGGTCCGGAAGTGGGTCAATTTCACGCTCGATCATCAGCGCCCCGATGGCGCGATCGGCCCGGAAAAGAATACCGACTGGTGGCCGGACATGATCATGCTCAAGGCGCTGACGCAGTATCAGGAAGCCACCGGCGACGCGCGCGTCGTTCCCGCGCTCGAAAAGTTTTTTGCTTATCAGGCCGCCACTCTCGCCGCCAATCCGCTGCAAAAATGGGCCCAGTACCGCTGGGGCGATGAGCTTCTTTCCATCATCTGGCTCTATAACCGCGACGGCGATTCCAAACTCCTCGATCTCGCCAGACAAATCGCCGGCCAGGGCTTCGACTGGAAGGCGCTCTACGCCAACTTTCCTTTCACCGGCAAGGTCGCGAAGAAGGACGCCGATCTTCGCAGCCACGGCGTCAACAACGCCATGGCCATCAAGACCGGAGCTGTCTGGTCAGTCATTTCGGGCAACCCGGCGGACCGCGATGCTTCGCGTCAGATGCTCGATACGCTGAACCGTTACCACGGGCTTCCCAACGGAACTTTCGCGGCCGATGAACATCTCGCCGGCCGGGATCCGGATCAGGGCACCGAACTCTGCGCCATCGTCGAGGAGATGTTCTCGATCGAAACTCTCACCCGCATCTACGGCGATTCGCACATCGCCGGGCGGCTCGAGCGCCTCGCCTATAACGCTCTTCCGGCCGTTTTCAGCAAAGACATGTGGGCGCATCAATATGATGAGCAGCCCAATCAGGTGCTTGTATCCAAAGCCCCCCGGGACTGGACCACGAACGGCGACGATTCCAATCTCTTCGGCCTCGAGCCGAATTACGGCTGCTGCACCGCCAACATGCATCAGGGCTGGCCGAAGTTCACCGCCAGCACGTGGATGGCGACAGCCGACAAGGGCCTTGTGGCCGTCGTGCTCGCTCCCACCGAAGTGAACACCGTTGTCAACGATGTCCCGGTGCGTATCGTCGAGGAAACCGAGTATCCCTTTGCCGAGAACGTCACCATTCGCGTCGAGCCCGCCAGACCCGTCGCCTTTCCCATCACGCTTCCGGTATCGCCCTACACCTCGGAAACCGTCATCCGCGTAAACGGCGCCGCGCAGCGCAATCTGGCATCCGGCCAGTTTTACCGGATCGCGCGCGAGTGGACCGCGGGCGACGTCATCCAGATCAAAATGCCCTTCCCCGTCATGGTCGGGACTGGCTATCGGTCGAGCGTATACGTCACACTGGGGCCTCTTCTGTTCTCGCTCGATATCGGCGAACGGTGGAAGAAGCTCGAACGGAAGGGCGAAACGGCGGATTGGGAAGTCGATCCCACCACGCCCTGGAACTATGGCCTGATCATTCACCCGGCGGATCCGCAATCGGCATTTACCATCAACCGGGGCCAGATGGGCAACCAGCCGTTCAGCCCCGAAGGCACGCCGGTTTCGCTAACCGCCAAAGGCGTTCGCATCCGCTCCTGGAAACTCGTGGATAACTCCGCCGGCCCGCTGCCCCAGAGTCCGGTGAAGGAGTCGGGCGGCGCGGAAACCCTGAAGCTGATACCTTACGGCGCGGCCAAGCTTCGCATCACCGAATTCCCCGAAATCATCCGCTAGGCGCCGGCTCCACGTGCACCAGCACGTCGGCTACCCAGTCGAGTTCCTCGCGAATCCGGTCGCGCACGCGGCTCGCTATATCGTGCGACTCCCGTACCGTGATGTCAGGGTCCACTTCGAGATGCAGATCGACGTGATATTTCAGGCCGGTCTTGCGCGCGAAGCACTTCTCCACGCCCTTGACGTCCGGCACGCTCAGCGCCACGCGCCGGATGCTGCTCATCAGTTCGTCCTCCGGCATCGTGTCCATCAGATGCTCGGACGCTTCATGCGCCACCCGCACCGCCATGAACATCACGATCAGTCCCACGCCGAATGCGCCGTAATGATCGGCGCGCGGGAAACGCGCGGGGTCGGTCAGCGTCATGGACAGCGCTCCCAGCGCGACTGCGCCGGAAAGCACGTCGATGCCGTCATTGGTGGCATCGGCCCGGAGCGATGAACTTCTCATCCTGCGCCCCTGCGTATATTTCGTGATCCCCATCGCGGCTTTCGCGCCGATCGAAATCACCAGCGGCCAGATCGCGTACCGGGCGGGAATCACGGCATTGGCGGCGCCGGTGATTCCGTGCCAGGCGATCAGCGCTCCGGCGGTGAGCAGGCACAGGCCGAGCAGCAGCCCGGAAAGGATCTCCGCCCGCCCGTGCCCGTAAGGATGGTTCTCGTCGGCCGGCCTTGCGGCCACCGTAATCCCCAGCAGCACCAGTCCCGACGCAAACACGTCGGCCCCGGATTCGAATCCATCGGCGACCACGGCGGCGGAATGCGCCCGGTACCCGACTGTGAGTTTCAGGAGCGCCAGCGCGCCGCTCACCGCCATCCCGGCGATGGCGATCCGCTTCGCGCGGCGCATGTCGTCGCGCGCGCCCATGGCGTGGTTGAACAACGAGTATACATAAGGAAAACATTCCAATGGCCCATCAGCCAACGCGCACTGCGGCGAACGGTCCTCGCGCAGTCCGCTCTCGAGTCTCACCACCGACCGTTACACTAGGTCCGGATGCCGCCGGAACCAGTTCACGATCCTGCCCAGACCGTCGCGCGCGCCGCGCACATGCGCCACCTCGTCGATTCACTCGAAAATCTCGAAGCGAAACTGCGGGAAGGCGGCGGAGCCGCGCGCATCGAGCGCCAGCATCGCGCGGGTAAACTTACGGCCCGCGAGCGTATCGCGCGGTTGCTCGATCACGGCTCGCGGTTTCTCGAAATCGGCCTGCTGGTCGCCTGGGACAAGTACGATGGTCAGGCTCCGGCTGCCGGGGTGGTCACGGGTATCGGACGCATCGAGGGCCGTCTGGCCGTTGTCGTCGCCAACGATGCCACCGTAAAGGCCGGCGCATGGTGGCCGGAGACCATCACGAAGATTCTCCGCGCGCAGGAAATCGCCATGCGCAACCGCGTGCCGATCGTCTATCTGGTCGATTCGGCGGGCGTCAATCTGCCCTATCAGGACGGCATCTTCCCCGGCCAGTACGGCGCCGGCCGGATTTTCTTCTATAATTCGCTTATGCGGCGCAAGCTCCGTGTGCCGCAGATTGCCGCCGTGATGGGTCCGTGCATCGCGGGCGGCGCCTATCTTCCCGCGCTCAGCGACGTCATCTTCATGGTCGAGCACACGAGCTTTATGGGTCTCGGCGGCCCGAATCTCGTCAAAGGCGCGACGGGGCAATCGATCGATCAGGAATCGCTCGGCGGCGCGCATCTTCACAATGCGGTCAGCGGCGTGGCGCATTACGTGGCGAAGAACGACGAGGATTGCCTCGAAATGATTCGCGCGCGCTTCCGCCAGATGCCGCTTCCGCCACCGCGTCCACGGGCCAGCGACCCGGAGAATCCGGTGGACGGCCTTTATTCGGTGCTCCCGCCGGAACATCGTTTGCCCTACAACGTCGAAGAAGTGCTCTCGCGCATTTTCGACCGCGAAGACTTTGTCGAGTTCCAGTCCGAGTTTGCGCCCGAAATTCTCTGCGCCAACGCCCGGCTGAACGGATATCCGGTCGCCGTCATCGCGAACCGCCGCGGGTTTCTGAAACCGCGT
>DAIDJK010000487.1 GCA_027450225.1 Bryobacterales bacterium
GCGCGAACTGGTCAGCGTGTAGATGTTTGCCTCCCGCTCCCGGTTTGGCGAAGAAGCGGCAACCGGCCGCGCTTTCTGGTTGGTTCGCAGTATCCGGAATTCGACATTCGCCACATGCTCCGCGCATTCCAGCACCGACCACGATCCCTCGGCCGGCCGCCACATCGCTTCCTCGCCATCAATGCCGGCAACTGATTCAAGCCATATGGATCGGCTTTGAGAAAGCTTTTCAATGAGTTCCGTCATTGCGCGTTCCTTTGTCCGATAGCGGCCGCCGCGAACGCGAGCACATCGCCGCGTTCGAGAGCGAAGGCGCGCAGCCGTTCATGCTCGCCGGCGAGAGAAAGCAGTTGTGGAATTGTCAGCGGCTCGGATTGCAATTCCTGCGGCAACTTCTCCATCTCCGCCGCTGCCTCGGCGTATTTTCCGACAGAAGCCAGCAGACGGATCAGCACCTGGCGCGGGACATCGCCATAACGATCCGGGTCGGCGGCATCTGCCTTTTCGCGAAACCAGGCGACATTCTCATCGAGATTGTTGCCCAGAAGCGCATTCGCATACCGGCTGTAACCTTCGTAAGCGTCCTCGAACGGCGGATCGCCTTTGTAATGGAAGTTGGCCGAAAGGCGCTTTCCGTATTCGCACATTTCCACGAATAACCCGAGCATCTCTTCGTCATCGGTTTCCGGCGCATACGGCAGCAGGGACGCCAGATGCGATGTATCCACGTAATACGTCCATTCGCCGAAAAGCCAGTCCCGGCCGTTCATCATTTCAGGAAGGCTGCGCGTTTCAGGACGCCGGCCTTCTTCGGCTTCGATCGCCCGGCCCATGCGATCGACGATCTCGGCGTGCAGTGCGCGCACGAGCAGCGCAATACATTTGTCGCGGTCTCTCTGGATGGGAAACATGCCGAGCGCGTTGATGGCGCGGCACATCCCGTGTTTCGCCAGAACCAGTTCGATTCCCTTCCGGGGGTGTACGCCTTCCTGCAGGGCGATGGCGATCAGACCGTCGGCGTCTTCACGATCGTTCGCCGCGCGCTCGAGCGCTACAGCCACAGGATCGGGTTCGCCGATCGCGCGAAAGTAAGGCCACGCCCGTAGAATGTCGCCTCGCTCGAGAAACAGACGTCCGGTTTCGCGCGCCGCTTCGATCATCTCGCGCTGGTACGCCCCCTGTTCGGCTTCAGGCAGCGAGGCCGCGCTCCGGGCATCGAGCAGCGGCATGCCCAGCGCGAGGCGCACGCGCATCAGCCGCGCCTCGAACATCGCGCGGTAATCGCCGGTTTCCCCCTGCTGCGCAATCAGCCATTCGAGCGCCTGCGCCGCGCCGTCGCCGGCCAGCCTGCGCTCGAATTCATCAAATAATTCCCCGCTCTGCGGCGGGTCCGCATGCTCGGTCACAGTTTCCGGCGCCACAACAGAATTATCCGTGATCGCAGGCCTCGTATCGCGTCAGCCCGCGATCGTGAAACGGGAACCGTTTGGATTGCGCGCGCCGGCTACGCGGCTTTTTTGCCACCCAGCATGCCGTTCGGATCGATCACATACTTCTTCGCTGCGCCCTTGTCGAAGTCGCGATAACCCGCGGGCGCTTCGTCGAGCGAAATCACGGTTGCGTTGCAGGCCTTCGCCGGATGCGTCTTCTCATGCAGAATGGCCATCATGAGCTGGCGGTGATAGCGCATCACCGGGCACTGACCGGTGGCGAACGACAGCGATTTCGCCCATCCCAGCCCAATCCGCAGGCTGAGGTTTCCCGTCTTCGCGGCTTCATCCACTCCGCCCGGATCGTCGGTCACGTACAGACCCGGAATGCCCACCGCGCCTCCCGCGCGCGCCACCTGCATCATCGTGTTGAGCACGGTCGCGGGACGTTCGGTCTTCGCGTTCTCCCCATGCCCGCGCGCCTCGAAGCCGACGCAATCCACCGCGGCATCCACTTCCGGAACCCCGAGAATTTGCGCAATCTGATCGGCGATACTGGCGTCGCGTTTGATGTCGACCGTTTCGCAACCGAAGCTGCGCGCCTGCTCCAGCCGCTCGGGAATGGCGTCGCCCACAATCACCACCGCGGCGCCCAGCAACTGACAGGCGGCGGCGCAGGCAAGGCCCACCGGCCCCGCGCCCGCAACGTACACCGTTGAGCCTGTTGTTACGCCCGCCGTAACCGCGCCATGGTAACCGGTCGGAAAAATATCCGATAACAGCGTCAGGTCGCGAATCTTCGCCATCGCCTCAGCTTTGTCGGGAAATTTCAGGAGATTGAAATCCGCATAGGGCGCCATCACGTATTCCGCCTGGCCACCCACCCATCCGCCCATATCGACGTAGCCGAATGCGGCGCCCGGACGCGCCGGGTTCACGTTCAGGCAGATGCCGGTCTTTCCTTCCTTGCAGTTCCGGCAACGGCCGCAGGCGATGTTGAACGGAACGGAGACGATGTCGCCGACGTTCACGAATTCAACGTCGCGTCCCTTCTCGATCACCTCGCCCGTGATCTCGTGTCCCAGAACCAGTCCGTGCGGAGCCGTCGTGCGTCCGCGAACCATGTGCTGGTCGCTGCCGCAGATGTTGGTCGAAACAACTTTCAGGATCACGCCATGCTCGCATTTGCGCGAACCCAGCGCCAGTTTCGGGAAATCGATCGATTGCACCTCGACCTTGCCCGTGCCCATATACGCTACACCGCGATTGGTCGCCATTGTCAGTCCTCCTGATACTCGCGTGAAACTTTATCACGTTTGCCCGGAGTGGCGGACGAAGCGAGATGCCGTCTCGTCCATATCTTCGCTTTCGCCGATGCGTCTGGACTAAACTACTAGTTACCTCGTTGTAACCTGACCGCCACGCCGCGATTTCCCGGTCGAAGCACATAGAAGAAGTTGCCGCGCCCCGCGCGGATGGGAGATTCACGCGAATGAGTTACACCGCCCCGGCGCTCGACCCCGCTCAGGTCCTGACGCTCGAAGAAATCGGCAGCCTCAAATCCACCGGCGGCAAACCGGAAGAGACGTTGATGAAACTGGTGGCGCTGATTGCGAACCGGTTCCGGACCAGCGTCTGTTCGGCTTACCTGCTGGAGCCCGACCGGGCCAATCTGGTGCTGGCGGCGAGCGTTGGCCTGCGGCCCGAATGCATCGGCAAACTGCGCATGGCGCTCAGCGAGGGACTGGCCGGGCTGGTGGCCGAGCAGGTGCGCCCGGTTGCGGTGGAGCAGGTAAGAACGCACCAGCGATTCAAGTATTTCAGCGAAGCGGGCGAAGATAACTTCCAATCCTTCCTGGGCGTGCCCGTCGTGGACCGCGGCGCGCTCGAAGGCGTGCTCGTGGTGCAGACGGCCGAGCCCCGCGTGTTTCGGGAGATCGAGGTGCGGCTGCTGGTGGAAGCAGCCGCCGCCGTTGCGCCGGTCGTCCGCGAGGCGCGCACGATCGCGCGGTTCATCGCGCCGCTCCAGGAACGCCTCTGGGCTCTCGCGCGGAATCTCTGGTGGAGCTGGGACCACGATACGACCAGCCTCTTTCGCGACCTGGATCCGGTACGCTTTCGCGAGTTGAACCAGAACCCGATCACGCTGCTCAACGAAATTCCACTGGCGGAGCTTGAGCGCCGCGCCGGAGAACTCGCGCTGCACAGCCGCGTCAATTACGCATATCGCCGCCAGCGCGAATACCTGCAGGCGGACCGCACGTGGGGCGCCACCCACGCCGGCGTGCTTCGGCCCCGGCCGGTAGCGTATTTCTCCGCTGAGTTCGGGCTGCACGAGTCGATCCCGATCTATTCGGGCGGTCTCGGCGTACTCGCCGGAGACCACATCAAGAGCGCCTCAGACCTCGACATTCCGCTGACCGGCATCGGCCTCTTCTACGGCCAGGGCTATTTCGCGCAGCGGCTCGATCGCTCCGGCTGGCAGAACGAAGAGTATCTGCAAACCGACACCAGCCAGCTCCCGATGGAGCCTGCAATCGGGAAAAGCGGCCAGCCCGTGATACTGGAAATCCAGACGCGCGGCGGAGTCATCCGGGCCAAGGTCTGGCGCATGAAAGTCGGCCGGTGCGATCTGCTGCTGCTCGATTCGAACGTGGAGGGCAATGCGCCGGAGGATCGCGAGCTCACTTCTCGGCTTTACGGCGGCGATGGCCGCGTGCGCGTCCGCCAGGAGTTGCTCCTGGGCGTGGGTGGTTTCCGCGCATTGAAGGCCATGGGGATCACGCCCGGCGTGCTGCATCTCAACGAAGGCCACAGCGGTTTCGCGGTGATCGAGGCCGTGCGCGACCGCATGTACGAGGAAGGCGTCGACTTCCCCGAAGCATCGCGCCGCGTCGCACGAGAGGTCGTTTTTACAACCCATACGCCGGTACCGGCCGGACATGATCGCTTCACTTCCGGGCTCATCGAAGAGCATCTCGGCCCGCTGCGCGACGCCATGGCGGTCTCGCACGAAACCCTCATGTCGCTTGGCCGCGAAAATCCTGCCAATGCGCACGAAGACTTCTGCATGACGGTTCTCGGGCTGAAAATGTCGCGCCGGGCAAACGCGGTTTCTTCGCTGCATGGCGAAGTTTCGCGCGCAATGTGGACCGGCTTGTATCCAGGCAAGCCGGAAGAATCGATCCCGATCGGCCACATCACGAACGGCGTTCACGTCCCAAGCTGGCTTGCCCCGCAGATGTTCCGTCTTTATGACAGGAATCTCGGCGCGGGCTGGAGCGTCCGCAGTGGTGAAGCGGACGTGTGGGCCGGCATCGAAGGCGTGGACGATGGAGAGCTTTGGGAGACGCATCTCAGCCTGAAGGCCCGGCTCATCCAGTTCATCCGCCGCCGCGTGGTCGAGCAGGCGCTGCGCCGCGGCGAGCATTCTCATGAGATCGACCGCCTGCAATGCGTACTGGGCACGGACGCGCTCACCATCGGCTTTGCCAGGCGCTTCGCCACGTACAAAAGGGCGAATCTCCTGCTGGCCGACATTCAGAGGCTGGCCGACATGGTGAACGATCCGAAACGGCCGGTCCAGTTCGTGTTCTCCGGCAAAGCGCACCCGCACGACATTCCGGGCAAGCGCGTCCTGCAACAGATCGCCCAGCTCATGCGCGACTCGCAGTTCGCCGACCGGTTCGTTTTTATCGAGGACTACGACATTAATGTCGGACGCCACCTGGTGCAGGGCGTCGACGTCTGGCTCAACAACCCGCGCAGACCGCTCGAGGCGTCCGGCACAAGCGGCCAGAAGGTCGTGCTGAACGGCGGATTGAATCTTTCGATTCTCGATGGCTGGTGGGCCGAAGCCTTCGATGGACTGAATGGTTTCGCCATCGGCAGCGGCCGCACCCACACCAACATGGACATTCACGACCGGCGCGATGCCGATGATCTGAGTCGCGTGCTGCGCGAGCAGGTGATCCCGCTCTATTACGAGCGCGACGCTGACGGCCTTCCGCGCGGATGGATTCGCCGGATGAAGCGCACCATTCGCACCCTCGGCTGGCGGTTCAATGCGGACCGCATGGTCATGGATTACACCCGGAAGGCCTACATTCCGGCTGCCGGCGGCACGTCGAGTGACATGACTACCGGCGGATGACTCGCCGCCGCGCCGCTTCCGTTCCGAAACGGAATGCCCTCGCGCCGGGATAGACGGTGCGAATGCTAACATCACAGAGCGAGCAGGATGAACGCGGAATCCTCAGCAAACCTGGCCGGAAGTGAAGAGGAGGTCGGGGGCGAAGGCTTCCCCCGGCTGCAGTCGGAATCCGTGCTCCTCCTGCAGTTCTCTTCCCTGCCCGAGCCGCCGACTCAAAACGCCATCCTGATGCTTCGGCGCTGCTTCGGCCGCGTCGTCTTCTTTCGCAACAACACCACCTTCCCGCCTGATTTCTACCTCGAAGCGCCGGAACTGAAGGAAATCGGAGCGGCATGCGCCAGTCTCGAATCGAGGCGGAAGAATGCGCTGTGGAAATTGGCGCGATTCGGTAGATATGTACTGGCGCTCCGCCGCGAATTGGCCAGCCGCCAATACCGCCTCGTCGTGATTCACGATTATTTCGCCTTGCTGGCATTTCATCTGGCCCAAAAATCCGCGCAGTATCGTGGGTTCGTCTGGTTCAACAGCTACGACGTGATCGAACCCGATTCGCGGCCCGGCCGCTTCACGATTCAGAAAATGGTGATCAGCCGGCACGAGAAACTCTTCGAAGATGTCGATTTCTTCTCCCTTCCAACCGAGGAAAGAAAGCGGTGGTACCCGATCGATCGCGTGAAACGCGGCGTTTTCGTGATCCCCAATTTCCCGGCCGTCACCTACTACCAGCGCTTCCAGAGCCGCAGGCGAACTGCGCCGAAGGATGTGATCCGGCTGATCTACATGGGCGCTCTCGGGCCTGGTCACGGATACGAAGAAATTATTCCGCTGCTCAAGACACCCGTGGCGGGGCGGAGCCTCGCGCTGGTTCTCAAGGGATGGATCGAGGAGACCTACAAGCGCACGCTGATCGATCTGGCCCAACGCGACGACGTGCTGGATCGACTGGAATTCGTGGGCTATGGTCCCTATCCGCAGGTGGCGGAGCTGGCGGCGAGTTGCGCCATTGGGCTGGCGCTGTTCACGGGCCAGAACGTCATGAACCGGACGCTCGGAACCGCTTCGAACAAGATCTATGAGTACGCCGCGGTGGGCATGCCGGTAATCTTCCTGGACACGCCGTACTGGCGCAGCCACTTCGAGCACCGGAGCTGGGCTTTTTTCACCGATCTGACGGAACGCTCGATACGCGGCACGATTGAAACGATTCTCTCCCGCTACAACGAGGCCTCGGCCGCCGCGTTCCAGGATTTCCGCGACGGCTTTAATTTCGAAAAAGTCTTCCTGCCCGCCTTGCGAACTGTGGTGAACGCGCTTTCGAATTCCACGAATGTCTGATCAGAAAAAAACCGTCGGAATCATCGGCGCGGGCGCCATCGTTTTCAAGAGTCATCTGCCCCTGTTGCGCGCCATTGGTGCGGATATCCGCTGGATTCTGGATGCAAACCCGGATCGCGCGGCCAGCGTAGCAGAGGCCTGGCAAATCCCGGCGGCATTCGGGGCCGATCAACTCAGCCGCGCGAGCGCCGTCGACATCGCGCTGATCGCTTGCCCTTATGGCGTCAGGGAGCCGTATTACCAGTTTCTGCGGGATAAGGAAGCCGCCCTCTTTATCGAGAAGCCCGTCGCGCGAAGCGTCGCCGAACTGGAGCGTATCTGCTCCATGCGGCCGGATTACGCCATCGCGGCTGGCTTCCTTCGGCGCAGTTTCGGCATTACCAGAATCGTCAAAAGCGTGATCGAATCGGGTTTGTTCGGGAATTTGCGGCGCATTCGCAGCGAATTCGGAACCGCCACGGTAATCAGTTCCGGCGCCTCCTTCGCAAAAAAGGCGGCCCTTGCCGGTGGAGGGCAACTCTTCGAGAGCGCGATTCACAATGTCGATGCCATCTGCTACGCCGCCGGCATTGAGCGCGCCCGTATTCGCCAGTGCCACATGGAGGCTGAGGGCGGCTTCGATCTGCATACCGAAGCCAACCTGGAACTTACGGACGCCGCTGGTCGCGGGATCGACTTCGAATTGCTCGTTACCTGTTTTCAGAACACGCAGTACGAGATCGAGATGGAATTCGACCGCGCGGTGATGACTTTCTCGCTTTTCAAGAAGAAGTTGCCCACGGTGCGGCACATCGGGCGCAGCGGCGCTTTCCAGCTGACCGATCCATTCACGGCCGACTACCCGCGAAATATCTTCGACGTGTTACATCTCTTCTGGACCGATTTCCTGTCCGGCGTGGAGGCGCGCGCCGCCAACTACACCAGCGCCCGCGCGAGCGTCGCCACCGCGTCCATCATGGAGCAAATCTATGCGGCGGGGCTGAAATCCGCTGCGGCGCCGCCAGAAGGAGTCGCCCGCCTGTGACCATCGGCATCATCGGCGCCAGCGGTCAGGTGGGAACGGAAGTTTGTCTGTTCCTCCAGACTTATCCGGGCGTGCGTCCCGTCGCTCTGGTGCGAGGCGAAGTGAGCGGCGCCATTCTCCGCCGTCTCGGCGTCGAGGTGCGCCTCTGCGATCTGAATGATGAAGCTCGAGCCAGAGCAGCGTTCGCGGATTGCGACCTCCTTGTCGATTTTTCCGTAAACTCCGGCGATGCCGGCGAAATCACCGCGCATTACGATCGAAATGTCACCCGCGCCATCGAATGGACGCCCGCCCACACACGCTACGTCTTTATCAGTTCGATCAACGCGTTCGGGATGAATTCCAAATTCAACCGGGCGAAGAATTACCTGCTGCCCCACACGATTTACGCCTATACAAAACGATACGGCGAGCGCCTTGCCTTTCGCGTGGGAAGGAAAACGCGAAAGCAGGTCTTCGTATTCCGATTGGGCCATGTTCACGGACTGCTGCAACGGGTAAGCGACGAAACGCGGCGCCTGCTTCGCAGCCATTATGAGCGCTTCGAGTATCCGGACACGCCGTCTTACACGATTTTCTGCCACACCGTCGCCGAGGGTCTGGTGAGCGTAGCGAGTGGGGGCGAACGCCCTGGAACCTATACCCTGATATCCAGTCCCGCATGGACATGGCGGGAGGTTCTCACCTATTACGCGGAACCGGGGAGAGCGATTCAGGTGGATCTCTGCCCGCCGGCCGGACGGAAAGGCATCGTCAGACGGGCGGCGGCCGCCTCTCGCTCTCAGGCGATGCGGCTCCTCAACGACTATCGCGAGACCATTCGAACCAACCTGCTGGTTCATGCTCCGGCATATGAGCGGCGCGCCGCCGCCAGCCTCTACACGAGCCGCGCCAGGGATCAGATTCGGGAGTACAAAAACCTGAGCGTCTTCCGGCCTGAAGGAGTGCACCAGGGCGTGTTTCCCGGACCCAGGCTGGCGGGCATTACCGACAGCAGGCTGACGATGGCGGAGAAAACCGCGCAGGTACGGGAGTCGCTGAAGAAACTTCAGCTCACGTTACCCCCCTGGTGTTCCGGAACAAGATCCGGACCGGCTGAGTGATCCTCAGTTTGTTTCGCTGATCTGCAAATCCCGATCTGCAAACGACAACCCTCCTGCGGCTGGAAAGAACGCGCCGGCTTACCCCCTGATCGAGACCGTCTTCATCCCGGTTGGCGGCGAGCCTCCCTGGCGTTGAGGATGTCCGGAACTTCGTAGAAAAGCAGGCGACTCACCCAGAGCCGTGATAGGCTCTGGGCATTTCTGTTAGGAAAAAGGAGTCGCGTGTGAAGAAACAATACCAGATCACGAAACGCCGCGCTGCGGAGGAGTTTGCCGCGTGGGCGAAGACCAACGAAGTGCCAATTCAACTCACCATCCCCACCGTGGGAATCGCGGAACTGGCCCAGCAGAGCCTCGGCGATCTGCTGCGCGCCGTGGCCAAAATATTCATCGGGTCGGTGATGGAGAACGAGGTCGAGCAGCTGGCGGGCAAGCGGTCGGAGCGAATGCTCGGACGAGGCGCCTACCGGTGGGGCAGCGAAGAAGGCTTCTGTGTCATTGATGGTCAGAAAGTCCCGGTGGACCGGCCCCGCGTACGCAGCCGGCAGCATGATCGCGAGATCCCGCTGGGCAGCTATGCGCTGTTTCAGAAGGCTTCACTGCTGGAAGAAACCGTCTGGCAAAAAGTCATGTACGGCCTGACGATGCGCAGCTACAAGGAGGTGGTGCAGCAATTCGCCGAAGCTTACGGTCTGGAGAAAAGCACGACCTCGGAACACTTCATCGAAGCCAGCCGCCACAAGCTGGATCAGCTCATGAAGCGGACCCTGAAAGACATTCCGCTGGCCGCGATGCTGGTGGACGGAACGATTTTCCAGGGTCAGCATCTGATCGTCGCCATCGGCATTGACCGGCTCGGAAACAAGATCGTGCTGGGTTTGCGGCAAGGCGCGGTCGAGAATGCGGCCGTGGTGCAGGATCTTTTCGGCGAACTGGCGGAGCGCGGCGTGGATTTCAACCAGCCGCGGCTGTACCTGCTGGACGGAAGCAAAGCGCTGCGAACGGCGGTCATCGCGTACGCCGGCGATGCGGCATTTATCCAGCGCTGTCAGGTGCACAAGATCAGGAATGTGGCGTCTTATCTGCCAGAGGGGAAGCGTCCCGCCGTGAAGTTCCGGATGCGGGCCGCTTACCAGATGGAGGAGGCGGCAGATGCGCGCAACGCTTTGTACAAGCTGCACGACGAACTGAATGAGGAGAACCCGAGCGCGGCGGCCAGTCTGGCGGAGGGACTGGACGAGACCTTGACGCTGCTCGAACTGCGGGTGACGCGGCGGCTGCGGAACACGCTGTCCAGCACGAATGCGATTGAGTCGGGATTTTCGACGGTGGCGAAGATCTGCGCGCAGGTGAAGCGCTGGCAAGGCAGCGATCACCGGCTGCGGTGGGTGGCCTCGGGGATACTGTTCGCCGAGAGCAGATGGAATAAGATTCACGGGTACCGGCACATGCCGATGCTGGTCAAAGTCCTGGACGCCGCCTGGATGCGGCGAACCGGAAAGGCCGCCGCAGCCGTTGCGGCTTGATCAGAGTCGCCTGCTTTTCAACGGAAATCCGGACATCCTCCCGGCGTTCGCTGCATTCTCAAATTTATTTCGCGCCTGTTTTCAGCTATTTCCGTGCTAATCGAGCTGGATTCTGCAAAACTCGCGTGCTATTTATTCCGACGTGAACCACACCATCACCGAGGAACTTGAGCGCCTCATCCGAGTCCAGACCACCCGCCGCGGCGACCAGATCGAACTCCGCATACACTATGCATCCAAATCTGAAAAGGGCTGTAAGGTCTATTCGATCCTGCACGTGGACGAACTCGACTGAAGTACCATTACCCGTTGCCATCAGCTTGCGCGTTGCGTACATTTGAGGCTTGGACCAGCGGCGTACGCAAAGATACAGACTGCGACTGCCTATCCACGTTACGAACGTGGGCAGCGCACCCGTCTCGCGAAGCAGCGAGACCCTCGATATCAGTTCATCCGGCGTGTTGTTCAAGTTAAGCGAAGAGCTACAGCCAGGCGAGCGAATCGAGTTCGTGATTACTCTTTCAGCTTCTATCCCGGAGGTCCGCCTTCGATGTCTTGGCAAAGTGATGCGAAGCGAGCGTCTGGAGGGCGAGATGGAATTCGATACCGCCGCCACCATCGACCGCTATAGCTTCGTTCGGGCGCCGCGCATGGAGACAGCGACCGTTTCCGCCTGAAGGTCCAGCCCGGCTGCTCTTCATTGGCTTCGTTCCGCAATTTTTCCTCCGGGCCTGCAATCTTCCCGCCGGGAAGGCTGCTTTCCGTCGGCCCCGTTCGCCGGTCGGGTACCAGTGGCGTCCGCGTGGTACGCGTGAGTCGCAGAGAGCCCCTCGGCATGGTGGCGGATCCCCCACACGATTCAAAATAATCCGCGAGTCTTTTCGAACCGCCATCCGGGGTAATAAAATTGCCACCAGAAGGAACGGATCAGAGCATGGCGACAGCGGCTGCCGAGATTTCGAAAACGATCACCGTCGCGGACGAGGAGTTTCTCGGATCGTTGGGAATCACTCCCTACAATGTGCAGGCTTATGAAATCGAATTGCGCGAGCGCTTTCGCACGCGCATGCTGCGCGCAATCGCGCTCCTGCAGGCTGCAGGTATTCTTGCGGCGCTCTACTGGACAATGACCAACTAGACGCTCAAAGCTTCCGCCGAACCGCGTCGCCCGCGCGCGCCGCCGCTTCGCCCACAAGATTGCCCATTCTGGGGTGGCTCGGCTCGAAATCGGGCCGCAGACCGTGCTCTTCCAATACTTCGCTCGTCGTCGGCCCGATCGAACCCACGAAAGCCGACTGAAGAGCTTCTTTCACCTGCTGCTCGATTCCTTCCGCTTCCGCCACTCGCAGCAGGTTCACAACCTGCATCGACGTCGTGAACAGCACCACATCGAAATCTCCGGCAATCAATCTCGCCGCGGCCTGACGAAGCGGACCGCTGTCTTCCGGCAGATCCCAGCCGTAAACCCGCACTGCCGTCACTTCCCTTCCCTGCGCGCGCAGCCCAGCGATCAGTTCCTCATTGGACTTGCCATACTCCTGCACCGCCAGCCGCTTTTCCGGCCGCCCCCGCATCATCTGCAGCAATTCCC
>DAIDJK010000488.1 GCA_027450225.1 Bryobacterales bacterium
CGCGCCGAGGGCGATTATCTCGTTATCGGACCTCGCCGCATCCGCGTCTTCGCCACCAAAGATCCGGCCGAGATCGACTGGCCGGGCGTGGGCGCCGAAATCGTTATTGAATCCACCGGCCGCTTCACCGAAGCGAAGGATGCCGCAAAGCACCTGCGCGGCTCCGTGAAAAAAGTCATCATCTCCGCTCCCGCCAAGGGCGAGGACATCACCATCGTCCTCGGAGTGAACGACAGTGCCTACGATCCGGCGAAGCACAACATCATTTCGAACGCTTCCTGCACCACCAACTGCCTCGCGCCCGTCGTCAAGGTCCTTCATGAGAAGTTCAGGATCCTCAAGGGATCGATGACCACGATCCACAGCTACACCAACGATCAGAACGTCCTCGACTTCCCGCACAAAGACCTTCGCCGCGCCCGCGCCGCCGCCATGAACATGATCCCGACCACCACCGGCGCCGCGAAAGCCATCGGTCTGGTCATGCCCGAACTCAAGGGCAAGCTCGACGGTTACGCCATGCGCGTTCCCACGCCGGATGTTTCGGTGGTCGACCTCGTCGTCCTCACTGAAAAATCCACCAGCGACAAGGAAGTCAACGAAGCGCTCGAAACCGCCGCCAACGGCCCGCTCAAGGGCATCCTGGCGTACACTGAGGATCCCGTCGTCTCGATGGACCTCCTGCACAATCCCAACAGCTCCATCGTGGATGCGCAGATGACGAAAGTGCTCGACGGCAACCTGCTCAAGGTCATCTCCTGGTACGACAACGAATGGGGCTATTCGTGCCGCGTGAACGATCTCGCTCTGTTCCTCGCGAAAAAAGGTCTGTAATTTCAGCCTGCGCCGCGGCTCGCCTGGTGCGACTCGCGGCGCTTCTTCCTCTTGCCGGCGTTCCCCTCTTCGGGTGGGGGTGTGAAGGCCACCAGGCCATTGCCCTTATCGCGCGCGCCCACCTCAGCGGCGCCGCTTCCCAGGCCGTAGACCGGCTTCTTGGCGAAAACCCGATCGACCCCTCCCTCAACCGCTTCTGCAAAGACCGCCCCGCCGACCCGATGGCCGACGCCGCCACATGGGCCGATGACATAAAGAACATCGAGAAAACCGGGGAATGGCATTACATCGACATTCCGCTGGCGATCGCCCGCGAAACGCCGGACGTCAGCCTCTGGTGCGCGCCGGTCGGTCCGCTCCTTCCGGGCAAAGACCGCACCGGCTGCATCGTCGACGCGATTTCGTACGAACTGGCCGTCCTGAAGGACCCCTGGCGCAACGCTTCCGATCGCGCCCGCGCGCTCCGCTACATCATCCATTTCGTGGGCGACCTTCACCAGCCCCTCCACGCCGAAGACAACGCCGACCGCGGCGGCAATTGCACCTCGCTCGCCTTCTTTTCGGAAGACCGCCCGTCGAATCTCCACGCCATCTGGGATTTCAAGCTGATCGAGCACGAACTCGCGCTCAATCGCCAGTCGCAGCCCCGGTTCGCCGCTGCTCTCGACGAGCGATTCTCGCAGCACTGGGCCGAATGGGGGCAGCCGAAGATCGACGTCGTCGCCTGGACGTGGGAGAGCCACAAAATCGCCCGCGATACCGCCTACGCCGCCCTCAACCCGCCGATCCCCCTCGAGCGGGTCGATTCACAAACCGATTGCAGTACGGAACGTGACAGAGTCGCCGCCGAACACATCGCCATAGGTTCCGCCTACGACGATGCTGCTGAGCCCGTCATCGAGGAGCAGCTCGCCAAAGCCGGCTATCGTCTCGCCGCTCTCCTGAACCAGATATTCCCTCAATAACGCGGCCGCGCGCCCCTCACCACAACTTCTTCAACAGCTCTTTGGCCTCTTTCAATCGCGGGAACAACTTCTCGTGCGCCTTGAACTCCGGCGTATGCACGCACCGCCGCGCCTTCGAATGGTCCACCGGATAGTGCAGATGCAGCATCTCGTGGAACATGACGTATTCCAGCGTCACTTTCGGCGCGCGCCAGTCATCGAAAATCCGGCTGATCACAATCGTGTTGTGCGAAGGATCGAAGTGCCCCAGCCGCGTCCTCGAACGCACATGGCTCCAGCCGAGCTGCGGGCGCGCCATCATCCCCCCGAAGTGCGCATGGTTCAGTTCATCGAAAATCTTCTCGAGATCGTGAAATACCCCACGCGGCCCCTTGTGCACCTTTCGCCCGCGCGCCTGCCGCGTTTCGTTGATGCGTTTCCGCATCTCGCGCCGGTTCAGGTACAGCCGGTAACGATGATTGAAATGCGCGCCAATCGGCTTCCGGTACAGCTTCCCCAGCAGGATGTAGGCCAGCGCTTCGGTTACCGGCGCGGGCGCGCCTTCCAGCAGATCAGAAATCCGGACCTGTATGGCCCCGTTTTCCATCCGGATATGGCTGTCCGCATTCGCGAAACGCTTGTACTCCACCTGGATTTCCGGCAGCGCCGTGCGCGATTTCAGCGTTCGGTGCACGCGCCGGAAAATCTCGGCCGGCGTCTCGAAAAATACCGCGCTTTCCAGATGCAATGGCAGAGGCGTAAGGAAGCTCTCGGGCCCATTCACGCCATCGAACATAATAGAAGCTTACTGTGCCGCCACCCGCCCCGGGATGGCTGAACGATACATGCCCACATCAAGAGCGAAAATCACGGCGCTTGGCTGCTATGCGCCGCCCGGCGTCCTCACCAATGCCGACTTCGAAAAGCTGGTCGACACCAATAATCAGTGGATCGTCGAACGTACCGGCATCCGGGAACGCCACATCGCCGCGCCTGAAATCGCCACGTCCGATATGGCCACCTGCGCCGCCAAAGCAGCGCTCGCCCAGCGCGGCGTGGACCCGGCGGACCTCGACGCCATCCTCGTCTGCACCGTCACGCCCGATATGTTTTTTCCCTCCACCGCGTGCCTCGTGCAGAATAACCTCGGCGCCACCGCAGCCTGGGGTTTCGATCTCATCGCCGCGTGCAGCGGCTTCGTTTACGGCATCACCACCGCGGCAAACCTTGTCATGGCGGGGACGCATCGCAAAGTCCTCGTTGTCGGCGCGGACACCATGAGCCGCATCCTCAACTACGAGGACCGCTCCACCTGCATCCTCTTCGGCGATGCCGCCGGAGCCATGCTCATCGAGCCCTGCGGCCCGGAAGACGACGGTCTGGGCTTCATCGATTTTCTCGGCCAGATCGACGGCTCCGGCGGCCATTTCCTCCGAATGCCCGCGGGTGGCAGCCGAATGCCCGCCTCCGCCGAAACCGTGGCGCGCAAGCTTCATTACGTCCATCAGGAAGGCCAGCAGGTCTTCAAATACGCGGTCACGAAGATGTTCGAGACTTCGAAGGCCATCCTCGATCGCAACGGTCTCACGCCCGAAGATCTGGATGTCCTCATCCCCCATCAGGCGAACCGGCGAATCATCGTCGCCACCGCTGAACGGCTCGGCCTGCCGCCGGAAAAAGTCGTCATCAATATCGATCGTTTCGGCAACACCACCGCCGCCACCATCCCGCTCGCCGCCGGCGACGCCATTGCATCCGGCAGGTTGAAAAGGGGCAGCCTCGCCCTGCTGGTTGCCGTCGGCGCGGGTTATACCGTCGGCGCCAGCCTCTGGCGCTGGGCGTACTGAAAGCGGGGCTTTTCCTCTCCACCACGGGCGCGGCATCGGCCTGCGTGGCCCCATTAAGCCCGGCTATATGCTTTTGCCAACACCTTGCGAATGGCTTATACTGGGGTTGACGGTCGAATCTCACGAGTGGGCGAAAGCCCACTTTTTTATTGCTCGTCTATATTTCGAGATCGGCGCGTCAGAGTGGCTTTTCTGGCATGAACCGGCAACAGGTTGTCGTAAAAATCGAGGAAATCGCCGAACGCGTGGCGCGTCCGGAAGGCATCGAGATCGTCGAAATCGAGCTTAAGGGTTCCGGCCGCAACCAGTTGCTGCGCATTTTCATCGACCGGCCCGAGGGCGTCACGCACGCCGATTGCGAGTTTATTTCCCAGCAGGTCGGCGTCATCCTCGATGTCGAGGACCCCATCCCAGGCTCTTACAGTCTGGAAGTCAGTTCGCCTGGCGTCGAGCGCAAGCTCCGCAAGTGGGAAGACTGGCCGCGCTTCGCAGGCAAGAAGGCCAAAATCGTTCTGAAGGAACCTCAGG
This sequence comes from Bryobacterales bacterium, assembly GCA_027450225.1. GTDB lineage: Bacteria > Acidobacteriota > Terriglobia > Bryobacterales > Bryobacteraceae > BOG-234. Next base: position 4,154 of record DAIDJK010000488.1, read on the forward strand.
ACAATCTCAAGCATTTCGAAGGCACTATTTCAAGCGCCGAGGACCATAGCATCACCGTGGCGCTCAACGGCGGCGGCGAGGTCCGGTTCCCGTTCGAGCAGGTCGAACGCGCCAACCTCAAATTCGAGTGGTAGCCGCCCTTTCCCGCCATTCAGGAGACACTTTTCGTGGAAAGCATTACTCAATCGATCGAGATTCTGAGCAAGGAAAAAGGGATCGACGCGCAAATCGTGCTCGATGCCGTGAAGGACGCGATGCTGATCGCGGCGCGGAAGCACTTCCGCAACATGGAGAACTATGAAGCCGATTTCGACGATCGCACCGGCGGCCTCAAGCTCTATGCCGTGAAGACCGTGGCCGAAGCCGTGTCCGATCCCGTCACCGAGATGACGCTTTCCGAAGCTCAGCGCATCGATCCGGCGGCCGAAATCGGTTCGACTGTGCGCATTCCCAAGCCGACGGACGCGCTGGGCCGCATCTCCGCCCAGACCGCCAAACAGGTCATCTTTCAGAAGGTTCGGGAAGCGGAACGCGAGACCATTTATCGCGAATACGCCGACCGGGTCGGCGAACTGGTCAACACCACCATCAAACGCATCGAAGGTCTCGACCTCGTCGTCGATCTCGGCAAGACCGAAGCCCGTCTCCCCAAACGCGAGCAGTCGCGCCTCGAAAACTACTCTGTTGGCGACCGGGTCCGCTGCGTCATCAAAATCGTCGACAAATCGGCCAAAGGCCCTGGCGTCATCGTATCCCGCGCCGACGCCGAACTCGTCAAGCGCCTCTTCCAGCAGGAAGTTCCCGAAATTTACGACGGTACCGTCGTTATCAAAGGCTGCGCCCGCGAAGCTGGCGAGCGCACCAAAATCGCGGTCTCGAGCCGCGACCGGGACGTCGATTCCGTCGGCGCCTGCGTCGGCACGAAAGGCATGCGCGTCCAGTCGATCATTCGCGAACTGCGCGGCGAGAAAATCGACATCATCGAATTCTCCGACGACCCTGTGCAGTTCGCCACCCACGCCCTCAGCCCGGCCAAGATCAGCCGCGTCACCATCCTCGATCCGCTCGAGCACCACATGGAAGTCATCGTCGACGACTCTCAGCTCTCGCTCGCCATCGGCAAGAAGGGTCAGAACGTGCGCCTCGCCGCCAAACTGCTTGGCTGGAAGATCGACATCAAGAGCGAGGAAGAGAAGCGGCAGGAAGTGCAGAACGCCATCGATCTGCTCTCCACCGGCGCGCCCGTCTCGGCGCTCATGGATTACGGCCTCGCCGAATCCACCATCGACGCGCTCGTCAAGGGAGATATCGGTACCGTCGAACGCCTCGGCAACATGACGCCCGAACAGCTCGAAGCGCTGGAGGGCATCGACGCGGAAACTGTAAGCCGAATTCAGCAGGCAATCAACAGTTATTACGGGCAGGAGTACGGTGAGCAGCAGCCGCCGCCGGAAGAACCCGCGGCCGAAGCGGCGGCGGAAATTGAGCCGAACGAACCCATCGGGAGCGCTGCTGCAGACGGCGAAGCCGAATCCGGAGAGTCTGCGGAAGGGAACGCGCTCGAAGCCTCTGATACCATAGGGGAATCGGCGGAAACCGCCCACCCCGCGGAAGAAGACGCATCAAACCCCACGGCGCCAGCAGAGGAATCCGGAAATCACCAGGGATAAGTGTGCCGGTCCCTTCGGCCGGATCAGCCGCAATGGCGCGGGAAGTAGTACAAAACGAAACGTTTGGATATGAGCAAGATCCGCATTAACGAGCTGGCGCGGCAATTGGAAGTCAAGTCGCGCGAGGTCATCGACAAGCTCCACGAACTCGGCATTGCCGAGAAGGTGACCCATTCCAGCTCGATTGACGACGACATGGCCGACCGCCTGCGGCGCTATTACGCTGGCGATACGTCGGTCGCATCGAGACCGTCTTCCGCGCGAAACGGCTCCAGCGTCGCTCTCGAAGAGGCTCCCGATTCGGAAATTACCGAACGAAGCCATCGGGGCGATTCCCGGAGCGATGACGACCGGCGCGTTCCGCCGGCCGCAGAAGAACCGAACGAACCCATTGGGGCGGCCGGTTCCGATGCCGGCGCCGCGGAATCAGGCGACGACGGCGCAACCGCGAAAGCCGATGAAAAGACGGACGATGATCGTCCTCGCGCCATTCCGTTGCGGCCACCGCTGCTCGGCCGGAGCGCGCCCGTCCAGCCCCCCATAGGCAACCGCCCGGTCGCTATGCCGCTGCGCGCTCCGGCGCCGTCCGCGCCCCAGCCGCACGCGCCCCAGCACGATGCCCGGCAAGCCGAGGCCCGCCATGCCGAAGCTCCGGCGCAGCCGGCCCCGGCGCCGCCCATTGTCCAGACGAACCCGGTTCCTCACACGGCCCCGCCGGCCCCGCGGGTAGCGCCCGGTACTCCGATTCAGCCTCCACCCACGCAATCGCACACCGTGGCCCCGTCCACGCCGGGCCGGCCCATGCCGCCGCCCCCGCGGCCCATTCCGGCCGCCCCGCGCCCCGGCCAGGTTCTCACCGGTCCGCGTCAACCGCTTCCGGCGAATCTCGCCCCGGCTTCAAGGCCCGCTGGTCAGAATTTCGTTCAGCCCTCGGCCCGGCCCGGCGCCCCCATCGCGCCGCCGCCGCGTCCGGCTTCCGGAGCCGCTCCCGGGCAGCCCATCGCCCGCCCTTCCGCGCCGCCGCCCGGCCGTCCTCTTGCCGGGCAGCCCGCCGCGCGCCCCGTGGTTCCGCCTCGTCCCGATCTCGTCGCGAAACTGGGCCAGCAGCAGCGTCCGCCCATGCCCGGCCAGGCTCCGCCGTCGCCGCGCCCCGGCGTTCCCCTGCGTCCTGCCCCGCCGCGTCCCGGCCAGCCTCTTTATCAGGGGCCGCCGCGTCCCGGCCAGCCGCCCATGCAGGCTCGCGGTGGCCGTCCCGGCATGCCCGGCGGCGCTCCGCGTCCCGGCGGTCCGCGCCCCATGCACCCCACTTCGCGTGGAGGACTGATCGGTCCCGGCGCGCCGCCGCCTCCGCCGGATCAGGCGGCCCGCCGTCCTCAGGACAGGAACCGGCCCCGTACTCCGCGCGAACGGCAGAACGAAGCCGAAGAGAAGATGCTGCGGCAGTCGCAGCGCCGCGAAATCGCAGCGCCGCCGCCCATCAGCCGCGACATCACCATCTCGGAAGGCATCACCGTAAAGGAACTTTCCGAGAAGCTCGACGTCAAGGCCAACTTCGTCATCAAGAAGCTGGTCGATCGCGGCATCTTCGCCACCATCAATCAGACGCTCGACGCCAAACTCGCCACCGAAATCGCCCGCGAATTCGGCGCCTCCACCTCGCAGGTCAGCTATGAGGAAGAGGCCATGCAGGATGTCGAGGTGCAGGAAGAGGCGAAGGATCTCTTCTTCCGGCCGCCCGTGGTCACCATCATGGGCCACGTCGATCACGGCAAAACCTCGCTGCTCGACTCCATCCGCGAGGCCAACGTGGCCGAACGCGAAGCCGGCGGCATCACGCAGCACATCGGCGCCTATCACGTCGATAAAAACGGTCAGAAGATCGTCTTCATCGATACTCCCGGTCACGAAGCGTTTACCCGCATGCGCGCCCGCGGCGCCAAAGTGACGGATATCGTCGTTCTGGTCGTCGCCGCGGACGATGGCGTCATGCCGCAGACGATCGAAGCCATCGATCATGCCCGCGCCGCGAAGGTCCCGATTATTGTCGCCATCAACAAGATCGACAAAGCGGACGCCCAGCCCGAGCGCATCAAACAGCAGCTCGCCGATCGCGGTCTGCTGGCCGAAGACTGGGGCGGCGATGTCGTCATGGTCCCGGTCTCCGCCCGCACGAAGCAGAATCTCGATCTCCTGCTCGAAATGATCCTGCTCGTCTCGGAAATTCTCGACCTCAAAGCCAACCCGGCGCGCCCGGCCATGGCCACGGTTCTCGAAGCCAAACTCGATCGCGGCCGCGGTCCTGTCGCCACCGTCCTCGTTCGCAACGGTACACTGCGCGTGGGCGATTACTTCATCTGCGGCAGCGTCTTCGGCCGCGTCCGCGCCATGATCGACGATCGCGGCAACAACGCGCGAGAAGTCGGCCCGTCCATGCCGGTCGAAGTGCTCGGCCTCGAACAGCTTCCCGAAGCGGGCGACAGTTTCCAGGTCGTTACCGATACCGCCAAGGCCAAGCAGATCGTGATGTACCGGTCCGACAAGGACCGCGCCGCCACTCTCGCCAAAACCGGACGTCTCACGCTTGAGCAGTTGCAGAAGCAGATGGCGGCGGGCGAAGTTCCCGAGCTGCCCATCATCCTCAAAGCGGATGTCGGCGGTTCGGCCGAGGTCCTCCGGGAGACGCTCGAAAAGCTCTCCACCGAGAAGGTCACCATCCGCGTCATCCGCGCCGGCGTCGGCGCCATCAACGAATCGGATGTCGATCTCGCCGTCGCCTCGAACGCCATCGTGGTCGGCTTCAATGTCCGGCCCGAGCGCAACGCCACCGCGCTCGCCGAGCAGGAAAAGGTGGATATCCGCCTCCACACGATCATCTACGAGCTCGTCGATGAGATGAAGAAGGCGATGTCGGGCCTGCTGGCTCCGGTGTACAAGGAGCAGTACAAGGGCCGGGCCGAAGTCCGCGAAGTCTTCCGCGTCTCGAAGGTCGGCACCGTCGCCGGCTGTCTCGTTCAGGATGGAACCGTCACGCGCGATTCGCAGGTCCGCGTGCTGCGCGATAACGTGGTCGTTCATACCGGCAGGATTGGCTCGCTGCGCCGTTTCAAAGACGACGTCAGCGACGTTCGCGCCGGAATGGAATGCGGCATCACGATCGACAACTTCAACGACGTGCACCAGGGCGACGTGATCGAGGCTTTCGTAATGCAACGGGTCGCCACCGAATCGGTGTGATGACGCCCGATGGCTGCCATCGGCGTACTCACGCTCGAACTCCGCATCGAGCATGCGCATTCTCTCAAGGAGAAGCGCCATGTTGTGAAGAGCGTGAAGGACCGGCTTCGCCACAAATTCAACGTTTCGGTCGCCGAAATCGACGATCAGGACGTCCACAACAGCGCGGTGCTCGCGGCGGCCACCGTATCCGCCAGCCGCGATTTCGCGTCAAAGGTATTGCAGGCGGTCGAGGAGGAAGCCTCGGGCCTCCTCGGCCCCATGCTCATCCGCGCAGACACCGAGTGGCTGTAAGAACAAGCGGCCGAAGGGCTGTAAGCCGGGCTCGGCGCGATATCGCTCGCCATGGATGAACACCGCTCCCGGCGCATCTCCGAAGCCGTTCGCGAGGAGATCTCCGAACTGATCGCCTTCGAGATGGCGGATCCCCGCGTCCGCTCGGTCACGGTCACAGCCGCGGAAGTTTCGCCCGATATGCGCCATGCCCACATCCGTGTTTCGGTTACCGACGGCAAGGAATGCGATGCCATCGCCGCCCTCGAACACGCCCGGCATTTTCTCCGTCACGAGCTCGCTACCCGCCTGAATCTGCGGCGCATACCGGACCTCCACTTCTCCGCCGATTCCCACCCCGACGCCGACAGCCGTATCGACTTCCTGCTTCGCCGCGCGCGAAAGAGCCGTGCCCGTGAGTAGTCCCCCCATAGCCCTGCAAACTGAAGAAAATCCTCGATTATTCAAACACTTTGTGTTAGTTTTGTTTTTGTTATCGTGCGCCGCGCGGCACGCGCGAGCCGGGGAGCTTCTCCGGTTCGAATCGAACGCGGAGGCGATGGGTTCCACTTTCTCCGTCGTTCTCTACGATGAGGACCGCAACAAAATGGAAATCGCGGCGGATCACGCACTGGACGAAGCGCGCCGGCTCGATAATCTCCTGTCGGATTACAAGCCGTCGAGCGAATGGAGCAAGGTGAATCGGGAAGCCTCCGCGCATCCCGTCCGGATTTCAGACGAGCTTTTTCAACTTCTCGCCGCCTGCCTCGATTACAGCCGGGCGAGCGATGGCGCGTTCGATATCTCCGTTGGCCCGCTGATGAATATCTGGGGATTTTATAAAGGGACCGGGCATCTTCCGAAGCCCGGTGAAGTCGAGGCCGCGCGGCAGCAGATCGGCTACCGCCACATTATTCTCGATTCCACCGCCCATACCGTGTTTTTCGACCGGTCCGGAATCAGAATCGATCCCGGCGGCATCGGCAAAGGGTACGCAGTGGACAAAATGGTCGATCTTCTGCGCCACGATGGCATCCGCAGCGCTCTCGTTTCCGCCGCCGGAAGCAGTATCTACTGCCTCGGCGCGCCGCCCGGCGAACCCGGCTGGTCCATCGATATCAAGGATCCGGCGAACGAACGCCGCCACGTGGCGGAAGCAGTACTCAAAGACCAGTCGATCTCCACCTCGGGCAGTTCGGAAAAATTCTTTGTGGCGGACGGAAAAGTCTGGAGCCACATCATGGACCCCCGCACCGGCTATCCGGCGCGGGGCGTCCTTTCGGTTTCGGTCATTGCTCCCCGAACCATCGATTCGGAAGCATGGGCCAAGCCCTATTTTGTGAACGGCCGGAAATGGACTCAGGGCCACAAGCCGCCCGATTTCCGGGTTTTCTTTTGCGAGGACAAAGCGGAACAACCATGCGCGTGGCTCCAATAAGCAATCGTTTTCTCGACGCCTGCCGTCGCCGGCCGACCGACGTCCGGCCCGTCTGGTTCATGCGGCAGGCCGGCCGTTATATGAAGTCCTACCGGGACATCCGCGCGAAGCACTCCATGCTCGAGATCTGCAAGCGCCCGGACCTCGCCGCCGCCGTCACCATCCAGCCCGTTGAAGCGCTGGACGTGGACGCCGCGATCATCTTCGCCGATTTGCTTCTGCCCGTGGAACCGATGGGCCTCAAGCTTCGCTACGCCGTGGCCGAAGGTCCCGTGATCGACAATCCGGTGCGCTCGAGCGAAGACGTCGATTCGCTGTCCACTTCGAATACGGACGATCTCGGCTATGTCGGCGAGGCCATTCAGCAGAGCGTGCGCGCGCTCACGGGCCGCGTTCCCGTCATCGGTTTCTGCGCCGCGCCTTTCACCATGGCGAGTTACATGATCGAAGGCGGAGCGTCGCGCAACTTCATTCGCACCAAGCGCATGATGTACGCCGACGAAACGCTGTGGCGCCGGCTGATGGGCAAAATCGTGGACGTGCTCGCGCCTTTCGCCATCATGCAGGTGGCTTCCGGCGCGCGCGCGATTCAGGTCTTCGACAGCTGGGTCGGCGCGCTCGCGGCGGATGATTACGTGCGCTTCGCCCAGGCCTATTCGCGCGCTTTGATCGAGCGCATCAAATCCTCGGGCGTTCCCGTCATCCACTTCGGCACCGGAGCTTCGGGCTATTTCCGCGAACTCCACGCCGCCGGCGGCGATGTGATGGGCTGCGACTGGCGCATCAATATCGATCAGGCCTGGATGGACATTTCCTACCGTTCCGCGATCCAGGGCAATCTCGATCCGGTCGCGCTTTTCGCGCCGCTGCCGGAATTGCGCGCCAAAGTTCACGATCTGCTCCGCCGTACCGGCACCCGCCCTGGCCACATTTTCAATCTCGGCCATGGCATTCTTCCGGAAACCCCGGTGGATCACGTGAAAGCCGTCGTGCAGATGGTCCGGGAATTCCGGCCCTGACGTGAGATGCGCGTAGCCATCGTTGGCGGAGGCATCAGCGGCCTCTCCTGCGCTTATTACCTGCGGCGCGCCGGCATCGGCGCCATCGTCTTCGATCCAGCTCCCGGCGGCCCCATGGGCACGGAAACCGTTGAAGGCTGTCTGCTCGAAACGGGTCCGGAAAGCTGGCTGGCCGCCAAGCCGTGGGCCGAGCAACTCATTCGCGATCTCGGAATGGGAGACGACCTGGTCGGTTCCAACGATGCGCAGCGCCGCACGTACGTGCTCCGCCAGGGCCGCTTCATCGTGCTTCCCGAAGGCCTGCAGATGGTGGTTCCGACGCGCGTCATGCCGGTAGTGGAAACGCCGCTTTTCGGCTGGGGCACCAAATTGCGCATGGGCGCGGAAATTTTCCGCAGTCCGAAGACTTTGCCGGATCGCTCTGTGGCCGACTTTGTCCGCGATCACTTCGGCCAGGAAGCCGTGGAATATCTCGCCGAGCCGCTGCTTGCCGGCGTCTATGGCGGTTCGCCTGAAGATCTCTCGGTGGCGAGCGTATTGCCCCGCTTCTTCGAATATGAGCAGCGCTACGGCAGCGTCGTTGTAGGCGCGCTGCGCAACAAGCCGCCTTCCTCCGGCCGCTCCATTTTTCGCGCGCTGCGCCGCGGCATGGGCTCGCTCATCGATGCGCTGGCCGCCGAAACGAATATCGTTCGCGGCCGCGCCGATTCCATCGCTCCCGCCGGGAATGGCGGATGGATGATCTACGCGCGCGACGAATGGATACCGTTCGACGCCGTTGTACTCGCCTGCGGCGCCAACAACAGCGCACCGCTGCTGGCCCCCATCGACGCGCGCTCCGCCGAGTTGCTCGCCTCGATTCCGCATAGCGGCAGTTCCATCTGGACTTTCATTTACCAGCGTTCGCAGGTGAATCGCGCGCTCGATGGTTTTGGTTTCCTGGTGCCGTCCCGTGAGCGGACGGCGATCATGGCCTGCACCTGGATCGGCACGAAATGGGTTGGCCGCGTTCCGGAAGACAAGGCGGTGTTCCGGTGTTTTTCCACCAACGCCAACGTGTCCCGCGATTCCGTGGAAGCCGAACTGACCCGGCTGATGAACATCACCGGCCCTCCGCTTGCCGCGCTCAACCACCGCTGGCCGGATTCCATGCCGCAATACACAGTGGGACATATGGGCCGCATCGCGGAACTGGAATCCCGCATGGCCCGGATTCCCGGGCTGTTTCTGGCGGGCAACGCGTACCACGGAATCGGCATCCCCGATTGCGTGAAGAGCGGTAAAGATGCCGCCGGCGCCATTGAGAAGCTGGTCGCCGCCTGAGTAATCTGGCGAGCCACACGCGCACTCCCTCGTGCAACTGCGTCTCCTGACGCAGTTCCCTGCGTTTTTGAGAGACCGCGGGCCGGCCAGGTTGTTTAGAGTCAGTGGTTTGCGAGGCCGTGCCGGATGGCGGCCGCCGTGCGATGACAGCGCTGCATGCCGCACCATCATCGTCCCGCCGATTATGCCCAGGCGCCTCTGAACGTCTACTGGGAGATGACGCAGGCCTGTGCTCTCGCCTGCCGCCACTGCCGCGCTTCGGCTGTTCCGGACGCGCATCCCGAACAACTGACTTTTGAGCAGGGCGTTCGGCTGATCGAGCAGATTCCCGAATTCGGCGATCCGACGCCGCAGCTGATTCTCACCGGCGGCGACCCGCTGATGCGCGCCGATCTGTACGATCTGATCGACGAAGCCCGCCGCCTGCGAATCGGCGTATCCATCACTCCGGCGGCTACTCCGAAGCTGACGCGCGACGTAATCGCAAAGCTGAAGGAGCATGGGGTGGAAGGGCTGGGACTCAGCCTCGACGGTTCCACCGCGGCCGGACACGATTCGATCCGCGGCGTGCCCGGTACCTTCGACCGCACTATGGCGGCGATCGAATGGGCGCGGGAATTCGAAATGCCGGTGCAGATCAACACTCTGGTCTGCGAAGAAACGGCGCCGGATGTACCTGCCGTTTATGAGCTGCTGAAACCCACGGGAATCGCGCGCTGGAGTCTGTTCTTTCTGATATCGGTGGGCCGCGGAAAGGTGCTGCAGCCGCTATCGTCGAACGAGGCCGAACTGCTGATGCGCTGGATCTATTACGCTTCGCAGATTGCACCCTTCATCGTCGCCACTACCGAAGCGCCGTCCTATAGGCGGGTCGCGCTCGAGATCATGCGCGAGAGCGGAATCAGCGGAGAAAACATCCGGGGCAACAGGACCACGCGGGGCTTCGGCATTCGCGACGGACACGGCGTGATGTTCGTCTCGCACACAGGCGAGATTTGTCCGGCGGGCTTTCTGCCCATGGCGGCGGGCAATGTGAAAGAGGACCGGCTGGTGGAAATCTACCGGCGCGCGCCGCTTTTCCAGCAATTGCATCAGCCGCACGAGTTCGAAGGGCGCTGCGGCGTCTGCGAGTATCACAACGTGTGCGGAGGATCGCGGGCCCGCGCCTACGCGGCCACCGGCGACCCCCTCGCGTCGGACCCGTTGTGCACGAGAGTGGTGGAGACGATTTCGCCGGCGGGGCCGATCGCGCCGCATGCGGCGTAAAGCTGAGGCGCTAAGGAGCGGACAGGAAGCGCAGAATCTCGCGCATCACGCGAGAACTCTGGTCCGTTTCGAAAAGAAACTGGGCGTGGGCGGAACCATCGAGAACGATCAGTTCTTTGGGCTGCGGCGCTTTTTCATACTGCGCGCGAATGCCGGGTAGCCGCGGGCCGGATCCGTTCGAATCGTTGCGGGCCACGATGAAAAGAGACCGCGATTTGAGACCGCCTGCCGGCAAGTTCGGGGCGGCGCCAAGCAACACGATACGGTCGATCTCGCCCGGCGCGGACTGGATGGAAGCATCGCCGGCGGCGGAACCGCCAAAGCTGCCTCCCACAACCGAAACCGTTCTCGCTCCGCGCGTTTTCAAATAGCGAACCGCGGCCAGCACGTCTTCGTGGAACGGGGCGTTGTCGAAATCCGCCTGGCCGGGCCCTGTCGAGCATCCGAATCCGCGGAAATCGATCGCCAGAACACGAAAGCCGTGGGCCGCGAATATATTCGCCTGAACTCGCCAGCTCTCCTTGCTGAACCTGCCGCCGTGAGCGAGAACGAGGCCGGCTGATTGGCGTCCGGGGCGGCCGTAGAGGTCGGCGCAGACATGGCCGCCATCCCCAGCGGCAAACGAGATGGTCTGCTGCGCTGTTGCCGCAGTGGCGAGCGCGAGCGCCAGGTTCAAACCGCAAAGCCGGATGCGCGCGTTCGACATGCTACTTCTTCGGTACTGTCGCCCGCGTCGAGCCCGTCGTGATGCCGCCGTCCACAAGCAGCGTCTGACCCGTGATGTAAGCGCTCGCGTCGGAAGCGAGAAAGACCACGGCGCCATCCAGATCGTCCGGCGCGCCGGGCCGCTTCATCGGAATGCGATCGACGATGTACTCCAGCCACTCCTTGTTCTCGTAGAGAACGGAGTTCTGCGCGGTTCTGAACCAGCCCGGCGCGAGGCAGTTTACGGTGATTCCGTGGCGGCCCCAGTCGTCGGCAAGACTCATGGTCATTTGTTTTACGCCGCCGCGACTGGCCGAATACGGCGTGAGGCCCGCGTAACCGAACACGCTCGTAACCGAACCGATATTAATGATGCGGCCGTAATTGCGCGGAATCATCGAATCGCGCGCGACCGCCTGGGCGACGAAGAACTCGCCGCGCAGATTGGTCTCGAGCACCAGATTCCAGTCGTCCCACGTGATCTCGACGGCGGGCTTGCGGACGTTGAGCCCGGCGTTGTTGATGAGAATGTCGATCTTGCCGTAATGATCGAGCGCGGCCTTCGTCATGCGCTGGATGCTTTCGTAATCGCGCACGTCAAGCTCGACGGGGAAGGCGCGGCGGCCGAGCGACGCGACTTCCTGCTCGAACGGCTTGAGCGCGTCGAGATGGCGGCTGGTGATGATGAGGTCGGCGCCGGCGCGGGCGAGCGCGCGGCTCATGTACTGCCCGAGGCCGCGGCTGGCGCCAGTGACCAGCGCTACCTTACCGGTCAGATCGAAGAGATTTTCGCTCACGGGCGCAACACCACCTTCATCAGATTCGGTTCGTGATTGTAGAGCCGGTTGAACCAGGACGGCCCTTCGGCGAGCGGCGCCACGGCGCTGATGAGGGGCTCGACTTTGATGACGCCGCGGGACATCAGATCGATGCACTGCGGGTATTCGCCGTTCGACGCACAGGAGCCCTGCAGACGAATTTGCCGCGTGACGACGTATTGGAGCGGGACTTCGATGGACGGCGCGATGTTGCCGACGAGCGTGACCATGCCGCCCTTGCGCACGCTGCGAATGGCGGTCTGAACCGGCTCCGTCTGGCCGACGCATTCGAACGCGACATCGGCTCCCCGGCCTTCAGTGAGTTCGAGCACGGCCTTCGCGATGTCCGTATTCTTCGAATTGAATACGTCTGTCGCGCCGATCTGCTTCGCGCGCGTGAGCTTCGAATCCTCGATATCGACCGCAATGATTCTCGTGCAACCGGCAGCCCTGGCGGCCTGCAGGGTGACGGAACCGATCATGCCCGCGCCCACGACCACGGCGACATCGCCGAGTTGTACGGGCGTGATCGACACGGCGTGAACGCCGATCGAAACGGCCTCGATCAGGGCGGCGTGTTCGTAGGGGAAGCTGTCCGGCAGGCGGTAAACGATGCGGCGCGGGACGGCGACGAATTCGGCGAAGGCGCCGTGGCGGCGATACTCGCCCGGCGAGACGCCGAGCACCTGGCGATTCTCGCAGAGATTCAGATCGCCGCGGGCGCAGAACCAGCAGTTGCCGCAGTAAACGGTGGAATCGAAGGTGACGCGGTCGCCCGGTTTGAGATCGCGAACGTTCGAACCGGTGCGCGCCACTTCGCCGGCGGCTTCATGCCCCATGATGAGCGGCGGCTTGCGCCTGCCCGATGAGCCGTCGAGGCCGTGAACGTCGCTGCCGCAAATACCACAGGCGCGTACGCGGACCAGAACGTCGTCCGGGCCGATTTCAGGCTCCGGCATCTCGACGAGTTCGAGATGCATGTATTCCTTGAGAAGCAGCGCATTCATGGAAGGGACATTCTATCGACAGCCGGCGGGCCGCCGCGATTCTGAGCCTTGCGCTGCACCTGCGAAGCGCGCGCCAGGAATGCTGAATACGCAAAACGACTCTCCGCGATCGAGCAAGCGGCTTCTTTAATGTCCACGCGCGGCTGGACTCGAATCAGCGCCCGAGGCGGCCTCAATCACAACCCGGATCCGGACTCCTGATCCCGCGCCTGCCCCGTGAACTTCACCAGAAATCCGTCCGGCGTCAGCGTATAGCCCATCGACGCCAGCCGCCCGCCCGTCCCCGCCTGCAGCTCCGTCCCAAACGGCAGATAATCGTATCGCGCCGCCACATTGCCGGAACTGTCCGTGATCATGCGCGCGCTTCCCAGATGGTCCACCGTCACGTAACATGTCGGCGCTGGACAAGGCGGCGCCAGTTGCCCCGTAATCTGATATTCAGCCGCCAGGTTGCCATCGGCGTCGTAAACGAACGTCGTCGTCGCTCCGTTCCCCGTCTTCTGCACCCGCTGGCCGAGTCCGTCGTAGAGATAGGTATAGGTAACGCCATTCACCGTGGCCGAAGTTTGCCGGTCCTCCGCGTCCCAGGTAAAGGACCGCGCCATTCCGCCGACCGCCTGAATGTTCCCCGCCTGATCCGTCGTCCACCCGGCGCTCGTGATCCGATTGTTCGATCCGAACCATGCCGGCCCGGTGGGCGTCTCGTTCGTCAGATTGGGCAGACCGGTCCGCACTCCGGGGTTCGGATTCACATAACGGTTCGCCGTCTGATGTCCGTTGCCGTCGTCGTATGCGTACGCCTCGGACCACGAACTGCCGCCGCCCGATTCGCTCGCGCTCAGCAGCCGGTTCACCGAATCATAGGTGTAGGTCTGCGTCACCTGCAGCCCCGGTATCGTGATCGTCTGCGCAAGAACATTGCCGTTGTTGCCCGAAGAGCAAACGGTCGCCTGACCGGCGCAGGGAAACAACCCCAGCGTCAACTGGCTGCCCGCCTGAATCTTTACCGGCTGAAGGCGATCATTCCATGTGGTCGACTCCACGATGGAGTTCCCCATCGTCATGCTCGAAATATCTCCCGGCGCCGTGTACGAAAGCTGCGCATAATTCAGCTGGTTCGCCGCATTCTGCACGGTCTGTACCCGCCCCCGCGCTGTCCGGCAGATAGTTCACCGTACGCCCCGAAGGATATTGTATCTGCGAAAGCCGATCGCTCAGCGAGTACTGATAAGCGAAGACATACGGCGCGTCGTTGCCCGTCTTCTGCGTGCTTCCCGAAATTCTGCCGAGCGCATCGTGCGCGTAGGAAGTCTGGTAAGTCAGGCTGTTCTGAGTCACGGTGACCGACGACAGAGCTCCCTTAAACTCGGCGTCATACCCGTAGATTACAGACGGAGTCCCGTCGGAATAGCACCTGTATGGCGATGTCCACTTTTCGGCACACCCTCAGTTTGCGCTTTCACCAGCGTAGTGGAACAGAATACGGTGCCGACAACAAGGCACATTGCCACGAATAGCCGATTCTGAAGTGATCGACTCATCAGCATGGCCCCTGTGAGCGCCCTTGTCTCTGACATCGAGGAAATAGTGGATAATTGCGCCAATCGGCATGTGCCAGGTTGAATACGCAGTATCTATATGAGTTGTGAAAGTGAACTTGCCCGTCGTAAGATCAACGCCATATGTTGACGGGTCAGCGCCGCCCGGACTTGGGACGTGT
>DAIDJK010000489.1 GCA_027450225.1 Bryobacterales bacterium
GACATCTGCTCGCGGTTGTCCTTTGGCGACCAGCCAAGCAGGCAAAGGAAATTCACGTACGTATGGGGCAGGAATCCGGCGTCCCGGTAAGTGGTGACCGATACCACTGGACCGTGCTTCCGTTTCGAGAGCTTGCTCCCATCCGGCGCAACCAGCAGCGGCAGATGGGCGAATTCGGGCGGCTTTGCGCCGGCGGCTTCGAAGATCAGGATGTGCTTGAACGTGTTCGAGAGATGGTCCTGACCGCGCACGATGTGACTGATGCGGAGATCGACGTCGTCGGCGCAAGAAGCGAGATGGTACGTCGGAGTGCCGTCGCTGCGCAACAGGGCGAAATCCTCAATATCAGCGGAGGCTTTCGATTGCTCGCCGTAGACCAGGTCGTTGAAAATCACGGCCTCGGCGCTGTCGCGGGGCACCCGGAATCGCACGACGAATTTCTCCCCGGCTGCGGCGCGGCGGTCGCTTTCCTCGCGCGAGATTTCGCGTTGTCCCGGATTGAAAAGCCACGGACCACCGCTGTGCGACTTCTCGGTCGGCTCCGCTTCCATCGGCGTGAAATCGCGGTAAGCGAGGCCTTTCGCGAGAATCGAGTCAGCCAGTCCGCGATGTAAAGCGAGACGTTCGGATTGCCTGTACTGCTCGTCCCAGCCCAGATCAAGCCATTTCAGGCCGTCGAATATGGATTGGAGCGAGACTTCGGTGTTTCTTTCGAGATCGGTGTCGTCGATACGAAGAATCATCGTGCCGCCATTCCGGCGGGCATAAAGCCAGTTGAAGATAAACGTGCGCGCGCTGCCGATGTGCAGATAGCCCGTCGGCGACGGCGCAAAACGAACTCTGAGCATGAAATTGCCAGTATAGCGGCGAGTGCTTACGCTCGCCTCCTTCGCTGGTGGTCCTTGTAGGTGATCCACGCGTAAAGCGCGCAAAAGAGCAGTGCGGCGCCGGCGATGAATTCCCACGCGTGAGAAGTGAGGAAAGCCGCCGAATCCCTTCCGAGTTTCAAGCCAAGCCACGCTTCGCCGAAATAGCGGATGCAGCGCGCCAGGACGATCACGCCCACGAACTGGCTCATAGCGGTGCCAGTGACGCCTGCGCTGATGACGAAGACCTTGAGCGGCATGGGAATCGGCATGAGGGCTGGCACAAATACGGTAACCAGACCGTATCTATGGAACCATCCCCGGAAACGTCCGCTCCATCCCTCCGGCGCGGCGCTTTGCATGAATCGCCGGCCGCCCCGGTGGGCCGTCCAGAACAGGATCGTGTTGCCGGCCGTCGACCCCAGCACCGCCAGCCCGGCGCTCAGCCATGCCACGCCGGGACGCTCCACGGCAATCAAAATGAGCAGCGCGTCGAACACCCCGGCAACGGGCACGCCGGAAGAATCGAGAACGGCAAGCAGAAGAATTCCTGCCGGCCCCCACGCTACGAGCGCGGAGGTCAGTTGATGAACGGCATCCCCCAGGTGATGGAACAATGTTCAATTTAACTCGCGAAGACCTGTGCGCACACCCGCGCCCGCCAGACGGGAATGATCGCAAACGAGCAACGGCATGACAGTTGCTTCAAACCGGGCGTGAAGCTCTGCGCGGCGGTCATTGCGTTGCTGATGACGCCTGCGCTTGCGCCTGCTCAGTTCGGCGTTCTCGATCCGTCTATGGTGGGGAAGCCTGCGGAGCCTGTAACGGCATCCGAGCGAGCCCAGTGGGCGATCGTCAGTACAGTGGGGCCGGCAAGCCTGCTGGGCGGGCTGTTTAGCGCCGGATGGGGAACGCTTTTCAACGATTCGCACGAATACGGACCCCATTGGGCGGGTTTCGGCGACCGCTACGGCATGAGGTTGACCGGCGTCGCGACGAGCAACGGAATGGAAGCGGCGCTCGGGTCCCTGTGGCGCGAAGACCCTCGCTACTGGCGCAAAGGCGATGGATTTCCGTTGAAACAACGTATCGGCCATGTATTCAAGTACACCTTTCTCGCTCTGGATGCGGACGGCAATGCCCGGCCGGCCTACGCCCGTTACGTAGCGTACGCGGGCAATAACTTTCTTTCGAATACGTGGCGCGAGCCCAGCGAGTCCGACGCGGGACACGCAATTTCGAGGACAGCTCTCGCGTTTCTTGGCCGCATTGCCAGTAACAGCTGGGATGAGTTTTGGCCCGATGTGAAGCGGCGCGCTTTTCATCGCGCCAGTTCGGCGGACATCCACTGATGCCGGTCACCGTCTGGAAAGGGCAACTCACTTTCGGGCTCATCTCGATTCCGATTCGGATTTTCCGGGCCGCACGCGAGGAGCGAATCCGCTTCCGCCATGTTTACGCGCAGAGAAACGCGGCGGAACCTTCCGAGGAAAAAGATATCCCGGCCAGCCCGTCCGCTATCGCCACGAAACCGGGCAAGGTTCATGCCGTGCCTCGTGGGAACGCCGCGGACGCGCGGAGTGAACCGGCAGCGCCTGTGGTGATTACGCCGCTTCGGCAGGGCTTCACTCAGGAAGACAGCGGCGAGCCCGTCCAGCCGCGTGATGTTCTGAAAGGCTATGAATATTCAAAAGGTGAGTTCGCCGTTTTTC
>DAIDJK010000490.1 GCA_027450225.1 Bryobacterales bacterium
TGCACATCATCGGGCCGGAAGCTTATGAGCTGATCTCGGAAGCGGTGGCGGCGATGGAAGCGGAAGCGACGGTGGAAACGATGATGCACACGATCCACGCGCATCCGACGATTTACGAAGCCGTGGGCGAAGCGTTCAATAATGTCTACGGGCTGGCGATCAACGCGTAACCTGCTCGAATCCGCCCACCGATGAGCCGCACCTGCATTGTCTGCGATCTGGGCCGGATGGGCTATGCGGAAGCACTGTCGATTCAGCGCCGGATCGCGGATGAGCGCAAGCGCGGCGAAGGCGTGGACCATCTGCTGCTGGTGGAGCACCCGCATGTGGTGACGGTGGGGCGGAACGGACACGAGGAGAACATACTGGCGCCGGAGGAGATGCTGCGGCGCAAGGGAATCGAACTGCACTACACGGACCGGGGCGGCGACGTGACGTATCACGGGCCGGGACAGATTGTGGGGTATCCGGTGCTGGACCTGCGGGAGTGGAAGCGCGATGTGGGCGCGTATGTGCGGGCGATCGAGCAGACGATTATCGATGCGCTGGCGGAGTTCGGCATCGAGGCCGGGCGGATTCCGAAGCTGACCGGCGTGTGGACGCGGGATGCGCAGGGCGAGCAGGCGAAGATTGCGGCGATCGGCGTACATCTGAGCCGGTGGGTTTCCACGCACGGGTGGGCCTTGAACGTTGCGACCGATCTTGAATATTTTCGGTACATCGTGCCGTGCGGGCTGACGAAACCGGTGACGTCCATGCGGGCGCTGGGCGTTGAAGCGGATGCCGGGGAAGTAAAAGAGTCGCTCGCGAAGCGGTTCGGAAAGAATTTTGATTTCGAGATGCAGGCCGAGGCGCCTGCGCTCACAGGAGAGCTGAGATGACAGACGTCCTGATGCCCCAGATGGGCGAGAGCATCGTCGAAGGAACGCTCACGAAGTGGCTGAAGAAGCCCGGCGACAAGGTTGAGCGGGACGAACCGCTGTTCGAGATTTCGACCGACAAGGTCGATACGGAGATTCCTTCGCCGTCAGCGGGAACGCTGGCCGAGGTGATGGTCCAGGAAGGGCAGACGGTGCAGGTGAACGCGATCGTGGCGAAGATCGACGACGGCGCGGGAGCTCCGGCGGCGGCTTCGCAACAACCGGCGGCTTCGCAACCGGCCGCGCCGCCTCCTCCGCCGCCGGCGCCCGCGGCTCCGGCCGCGGCAGCTCCGCCAACTCCGCCACCGGCGCCAGCGCCGGCGCAGACCGTGGAACCGGCGGGAGCGGGACCGTATCCGTTCAGCCCCGGACCGGCGCCGGAAACGAACATACCGGAAGGGCAGGAAGCGTCGGCCGAACCGCAGGGTCCGCTGTCGCCGCTGGTGCGGAGCATCGCGCGCGAGAACAACGTGGACCTTTCCCAGGTGCGCGGAACGGGCGCGGGCGGGCGGATCACGAAAGACGACGTGGAAGGATTCATGCGGCAGCGCGGGGCGGCTCCGGCTCAACAGGCTTCGCAGCCGGCGGCGCCTTCCGTTGCGCGGCCGGGCAAGCCGATGGCCGAAGCGCCCGCGGCGCCGATCGGCGCGGCTCAGCCGACGGCGAAAACGCGCGTGGAACCGATGAGCAACATGCGGCAGAAGATCGCCGAGCACATGGTGCTGAGCAAGCGCACTTCGGCGCACGTGACGACGGTGCATCGCGTGGATATGACGCGGGTGGCGAAGATGCGGGCGAAGCACAAGGAGGATTTCGCGGCGCGCTACGGCATGTCGCTGACGTTCCTGCCGTTCGTGGTGCGCGGCGCGGTGGAAGCGCTGCGGACGTTCCCGATCGTGAACGCGTCGATCGACGGGACGAACATTCTGTATCACAACGAGATCAATATCGGCATCGCGGTGGCGCTCGAAAACGGGCTGATCGTGCCGGTGATCCGGAATGCGGACGAGAAGAACGTGCTGGGGCTGCAGAGGGCGATCGTGGATCTGGCTTCGCGAGCCCGGGCGCGGCAACTGAAGCCGGACGAGATTCAGGGCGGCACATTCTCGATCACGAACTTCGGGAGCTTCGGCAGCGTGTTCGCGACGCCGCTGATCAATCAGCCGCAGGTGGCGATTCTGGGATGCGGCGCGGTGGAGAAGGTTCCGGTAGTGATCGACGACGCGATCGCGATCCGGTCCCAGTGTTTTCTGGCGCTGACGTTCGATCACCGGCTGATCGACGGAGCGCTGGCCGATCAGTTCACGGGCAAGGTGAAGTCCGTGCTCGAGAACTGGTCCGAAGACGTACTGTAGCGTGCGGCGCGCCGGCGCGCGCGGCTGAATTACCGGCGGGCGGATTGCCATTTGCATACGGCAATCCGCCTGCGCGTTCCACCCCGTAACGATCCTCACAGGCGGGCGCACCCTCGGGGCTCGCGATCACTGCCTTTTTTTCTCTCCAGTCATACGATCTACATAGAAGCGGACAGGTGTTTTCGGCCAATCACGCTCTTTGACATCTCCGCGCCCGCGCCGCGCCCCGAAGTTGTGGATCAGGAGGAGATTGCTCAGTGAATTTCAAAAGAGGATTCGATTTCGAAGACCGTATCTGTACGAAGCTGGAGACGATCGGTTGCCGGCTGCAAAGAGACCAGCGGCTGGATCATAAATACAAACTGGATTTCAAAGTCATTAGCTTTCCGGACAACCCGGGCACTTATTCGCTGGGAGTACAGGTAACTACAAAACGCGACGATTACGAAAAGCAAAACGAATTCGAAAGCCTGCACCGGACGAGCAACGTCGCGCAGAAGGCATTGTATGTGGAACTGTTCGACACGCTGGATCTGGAGGATGGCGGCGCGCTGGCGGTACTGACCGTGATCTCCGGTTTCCAGTTCGACCGGCGATTCCGGGATGCGAAGGTGCAGGGCGCGATTATCTATCCCGACTACTCATACGAATATTTCGACGTGACGGAACGCTGCCGCGCGCTGCGCGAGAGGGCGAAGGCTGAGCTGGCGGACCAGCCGCGTCCGGCGCCAGCAACTCCGGTGCAGATCGACCACCTGCGGGCGCGATTGCAGAATGCGGACACGGGCTCGCGGGTGGAGATGAGGAGCGCGGCGGAAGTGAATGCGGTGATGACGGCGTACAAGCGGAGCGAGGGGTATGGATTTGCTACGTCGGCAGCCGGGGAGAACTATTTCGTGCATGTGAACGCGGTGACGGATGACCGGCTGCGGGATGAATTGAACCAGGTGCCTTATTCGGAGATTCCGTATCCGGTGGAGATTCCGCTGGCGTTTGTGGATGCGGGGTACACGAAGCCCGGCGCAAAGTACAAAGCGGCGAAGAGCGTGCGCATGCGGGCGGGCCTGAGAGCGGCGGGCGCGGATTAGGAATTTAATTGGCTGGAGCCTGCGGGGCACCGTTTTGTGAAGCAAGACCCTGCGGGGCACTTGTCTGTGGGGCGAGATCCTGGGGGGCGAGATCCTGCGGATCGAGGCGAACGACGAACGCTTCGGGGACGTGCTGTTCATCGCGAATGCGCTGGGCGAGAGTTTCGGCGGCCTGCTGGGAGTTTTCGCGGCCGGCCAGTACTCGCCAGACCGCGGGATTGCCGGGGCGCAGGACGGAAACGGCGCTGCCATAGGCGCTCATCAGATTCACCTCGCGGTCGGCATTGGACTTGTCGCGAAAAGCGCCGACCTGCACGGCGAAGAGCGCGGGCTCGGGATTCGCGGGCGCGGCGAGGATGGTGAGTTCGACGGGAGCGACGCCGGGTCCGATGAGATCGATCTGCCGCGCGGCGGCGTGCGAGAGATCGATGATCCGGCCATCGACGAACGGGCCGCGGTCGATGATGCGGACATCCACGGTTTTGCCGTTCTGCAGATTGCGGACGCGGACCATGGTTTGAAACGGCAGGGTGCGGTGGGCGGCGACGAGCGTTTCCATGTTGTAAATTTCGCCGTCGGCGGCGGCGCGGCCGTCATAGGGATGACCGTACCAGCTGGCGACGCCACGCTCGGTTGAGCCGGGCGGGGGAGCGGCGGCGGGGGGCTGTCCGCGAGGCGCGGAAGCAATCGGCGCGATGCGAGCCTTTTTCTTTCCGCAGCCGGTCGCCGTGAGCGCGGCGAGAAGCGTTACTGCCGTCAGTACTCGAACCGGGGTCCGACTCATGCGCTGTGATAACATCCTACCCTTTGCTTCGCTAACTGATGGGACCCTGGCAGCAGACGTACAACCCACTCGGCAATGTCTGGCTGTCCACCATCAGCGCGGCGCTGCCGGTTTGTCTCCTTTTCTACCTTCTGGCGATCCGGCGCGTGCGGGCGCACTGGGCGGCGATCTGGGGCTCGGCGCTGTGCGTGGCGCTGGCGGCGTTCGAGTTCGGGATGCCGTGGCCGAAGATTGGCGGCGCGGTGGCCAGCGGCGTGGTGTTCGGCGCGGTGCGCGTGGCGTGGGTACTGCTGGCGGCGGTATTCGTTTACGAGCTGACGTGCGAATCGGGGCACTTCGAGGTCATCAAGGAATCGATTGGCGGGATCACGCAGGACCGGCGGCTGCAGACGCTGCTGATCGCGTTCGCGTTCGGCGCGGTGCTGGAGGGATCGGGCGGCGGCGGATCGCCGGTGGCGATTTGCGGGGCGATGCTGGTGGGACTGGGGTTCGAACCGTTTCCGGCGGCGGTACTTTGCCTGATTGCGAATACGGCGCCGGTGGCGTTCGGAGCGGTGGGAAATCCGGTGCGCGCGCTGGTGGCGGTGACGGGATTGCCGGCGATGCAGATCAGCGCGATGATCGGGCGCATTCTGCCGCCGATGGCGCTGATCGTTCCGTTCTGGCTGAGCCGCATGGTGACGGGGTGGAAGCACGCGATGGCGATCTGGCCGGGGCTGCTGCTGGGCGGAGCGGTGTTTGCGGGGATGCAGTTCTACTGGTCGAATTACCGGGATTTCGGGCTGGTGGATATTGTGGGCGGGCTGGTGACGCTGGTCGCGCTGGCGCTGTTTCTGAAGGTGTGGAAGCCGCGGGAGAACTGGCACTTTCCGAATGAGCCCGCGCCGACGTTCCGGCCCAGACAGTATTCGGCGGCCCGCGTACTGCATGCGTGGGCGGGCTTTCTGCTGCTGGCGATTTTCGTGGTTGTGTCGGGCCTGCCGGCCGTGGCGACGATTCTGAACAGGACGAACGGCGCATGGCCGGTTCCGGGGCTGGACAAGCTGGTGTTCCGCATGCCGCCGGTTTTCCAGAAGCCGCATCCGGAGCCGGCGATCTTCGATTTCGCGTGGCTTTCGGGCGCGGGCACCGCGACGTTTCTGGCGGGCCTGGCGGCGGGGCCGATCCTGGGGCTGAGTTTCCGCCGGACGGTCGCGATATTTCTTCGCACGTGCTACCGGATGCGCTACAGCATGCTGGCGATACTCGCGATGCTGGTGCTGGGATTCGTGACGCGGTACAGCGGAATGGACGCGGTGATGGGGCTGGCGATGACGCACACGGGCGCGGCGTTTCCGTTCTTCGGCACGTTCATCGGATGGATTGGCGTTTCGCTGACGGGAACGGATGCGGGATCGAACGCGCTGTTCGGGAGTCTGCAGGTGATTTCGGCGTCGCGGCTGGGTCGGCCACCGGTGCTGATGGCGGCGGCGAACTCGGCGGGCTGGGTGATGGGCAAGATGGTAGCGGCGCAATCGATCGTGGTGGCGGCGGCGGCGACCGGGCAGGCCGGGAGGGAAGGCGATCTGTTCCGCAAAGT
Organism: Bryobacterales bacterium; assembly: GCA_027450225.1. Lineage (GTDB taxonomy): Bacteria > Acidobacteriota > Terriglobia > Bryobacterales > Bryobacteraceae > BOG-234. The sequence goes on from DAIDJK010000490.1 coordinate 5,727, forward strand.
GTTGCCGCACTCACTGGTACTGGCGGCTCTGGTGGGACTGATCGTGCTGTTTTTCGCGACGGCTGGACGGGCGTGGATACCAGGCGGGTGAGCGCTCGTGAGTATCTTCACGGCGCCCCCTCGCGCGGAGGCGAACGAGTGAGGGCGAATCCGCTAACATCGAATCGTCTGACCCATTCAGCAGATGCTGCTCGCCAGACTCAGGCAGGAAACAACCGAACTACACCAGCAGCTGGAACGAAGACTCGATCTTCTCCGGAACGATTTCACTCTGGATGACTATCGCCGCGTGCTGAGCCGGTTTCACGGGTATTACGAACCCTGGGAGACACGTGTGCGCGCGACGGCGCCGGAGATGATTGAAGGCCGGGCGAAGGCCGCGCTGATCGAGCGGGATCTGGCGTGGCTCGGACGAGTCTGCGCGGGCGAGAGCTGCCGCGATATGCCGATGCTCGATACGGGCGCGCGGGTGGCGGGCTCCATGTATGTGCTCGAAGGGGCGACGCTGGGGGGCCGGATTCTCGAACGGCGCATGCGGGCCCGGTTCGGCTTCAACGGACAGGGCTGCGAATTTTTCACGGGCTATGGAGAGCGGACGGCGGCGATGTGGAAAGAGTTCGGCGCCACGCTCGAAAAGCGCCCAGGCGAGGAGCATGCGGAAATCATCCGGTCCGCGGTAGAGACGTTCCAGTCGATCGACAGGTGGTTTGGCGGGGCGGCTTCCGAATGACGCCGGCAAAAGACGCGATTCACGCCGCGCTGGCGGAGTGCGATCGCGAGCCGATTCATATTCCAGGGAGCATTCAGCCGCATGGCGTGCTGCTGGCGATGAGCGAGCCGGAACTGCGCGTGGAGCAGGCGAGCGAGAATGCGCCGGACTGCTTCGCGCTGCCGATGGCGCGCATTCTGGGAGCGCGCCTTGAAGATCTGTTCGGCGCCGATGCGCGGCAACTGCGCGAGATGCTGGCCGATGAGCGGCTGCAGACAAACCCGGCGTACGTGATGTCGATCGCACCGGCGGGAAGCGCGGGCCGCGGGTTTCAACTGATCGCGCACCGGCGTTCCGGCATGGCGATTCTGGAGCTGGAGGAAAGCGCGACAGCTTCGAATATCGGGTTTTCGAGCGTGTATCCGCTGGTGACGGGATTCATGAGCGACCTTGCGCCGGCGCGATCGATCGGGGAGATGAATGGGATCGCGGCGCGGGAGATCCGGCGGATCACGGGATTCGACCGCGTGCTGATTTACCGGTTCGACGCCGACTGGAACGGAACGGTGGTGGCGGAGGACCGCAACAACGAGCTGCCATCGTATCTGGACCTGCGGTTTCCGGCTTCGGATATTCCGGCGCAGGCGCGGGAACTTTACAAGCTGAACCGGCTGCGGCTGATCGCGGACGCGGAGTACAGGCCGGTGCGCGTGGTTCCGGAACTGAACCCGGGCACGGGCAAACCGCTGGACCTGACGTACTCGGTGCTGCGCAGCGTTTCGCCGGTGCATGTTCAGTACATGAAGAACATGGGCACGGCGGCGTCGATGTCGATTTCGATTTTGCGCGACGGGCAACTGTGGGGGCTGGTTTCCTGCCACAGCAAGCTGCCGCGGCGGGCGCCGTTCGAGGCGAGGAACGCGTGCGACATCATCGCGCAGGCGCTCTCGGCGCAGATTGCGGCGGCGGAGCACCGGGCGGACGCGGAGAGCCGGATACGGCTGAAATCGACGCAGACGCGGCTGCTCGCGTACATGGCCGAGGAGGATTCGTTTCTCGACGGGCTGATGAAAGACCCGGCGGACCTGCTGGCGTGCGCGGGCGCGGAAGGCGTGGCGCTGCTCTATGAAGGGCAATGCCGGCTGGTGGGCGTGACGCCGGGCGAGCAGCAGGTGCGCAATCTGGCGGGCTGGCTTGAAACCGAACACGGCGAAACGGGCGTGTATGCGACCGATCAGCTGCCGAATGAATATGCGCCGGCGCGGGAATTCGCGGACAAGGCGAGCGGCGTGATCGCGGCATCGATATCGTCTCTGCACGACAGTTATCTGATGTGGTTCCGTCCGGAAGTGCAGACGACGGTGAAGTGGGGCGGCGATCCGCGCAAGCCGGCGGCAGGCGGCGACGGGCAGGGGCTGACCCCGCGAAACTCGTTCGAGCTGTGGAAGGAGACGGTGCGGCTGCGCTCACGGCCGTGGCTGGGGAGCGAGGTGGATTCGGCGCGCGATTTGCGCGAGGCGATCGTGCGCATCGTGCTGCGCAACGCGGAGGAGATGGCGCTGCTGAACGCGGAGCTGACGCGCAGCAATCAGGAACTGGAGGCGTTCTCCTATTCGGTTTCGCACGATCTGCGGGCGCCGTTCCGGCATATCGTGGGGTTCGCGGAACTGCTGCGGGAGCGGGAAGCGGACCGGCTGACGGAAACGGGAAAGCGGTATATCGGGACGATCATCGAATCCGCGCACTTCGCGGGAACGCTGGTGGACAATCTGCTGAGCTTCTCGCAGATCGGCCGGGCTTCCCTGCAGTTCACGAGCGTGAACACGGGGGTTCTGGTGAATGAAGTGAGGGAGCAGGCGGCGATGGACGCGGCCGGGCGCGAGATCGAATGGCGGATTGGCGAACTGCCGCGCGTGCGGGGCGATCTGTTCATGCTGCGGCTGGTGTTCCAGAACCTGATATCGAACGCGGTGAAGTATACGCGGCCGAGGGAGAAGGCGATCATCGAGATCGGGGCCGAGCGGGGCGATGGTGAGACGGTGTTTCGCATCCGCGACAACGGGGTGGGGTTCGATGCGCAGTATGCGGCGAAGCTGTTCGGAATTTTCCAGCGGCTGCACCGGATGGAGGATTTCGAAGGAACCGGGATCGGGCTGGCGAACGTGAGGCGCATCGTGTCACGGCACGGGGGCCGGACCTGGGCGGAAGGGGAAGTGAACCGCGGGGCGACATTCTATTTCAGTCTGCCCGATGCGTCCGAAGGCTCCTCTCGACGGGCGGAGGACAGGTGAAAAGGACATGAGCGATCTGCTCAAACCCATCCTTCTGGTGGAAGACAATCCGAAGGATCTCGAACTGACGCTGGTCGCGCTCGAGAAGACGCAGCTGGCAAACGAGGTGATCACGCTGCGGGACGGCGCAGAAGCGCTCGACTACCTGTTCCGGAGGGGCCAGTACACGAGCCGCGCGGAGGGAACTCCGGCTGTGATTCTGCTGGACCTGAAGCTGCCGAAGGTGGACGGGCTGCAGGTGCTGGAGCAGATCAAGGCCGACCCGGCTTTACGGAGCACGCCGGTGGTGATGCTGACGTCGTCGCGCGAAGAGAAGGATCTGATCCGGAGCTACAATCTCGGGGTGAACGCGTATGTGGTGAAGCCGGTGGGCTTCAAAGAGTTCATCGAGGCGATCAGCGATCTCGGCATCTTCTGGGCAGTGCTGAACGAGCCGCCGCCGGGGAGCCTGCGGCCGCGCCGGTGAAGGGTCCGACAGGGCGACAATCAGGTAGACAATTGCAGCGAATCTCCATTCTCCAGCTCGAAGACAGCGTACTCGACGCAGATCTCGAAATCGCGCATCTCGCCCGGGCGGGGATCGAGGCGGACGTGCGCCGCGTGGAAACGCGCGAGGATTTCGAGCAGGCGCTCGAATCCGGAAAATTCGACGTGATACTGGCGGACTTTCATCTGCCGCACTTCAACGGGCTGGACGCGCTGGGAATCGCGCGCGTGAAGGCGGCGGAGACGCCGTTCATTTTCGTATCGGGAATGCTGGGCGAAGAGATCGCGATCGAATCGCTGAAGAACGGGGCGACCGATTACGTGCTGAAGATGCGCATGGACCGGCTGGGTCCGGCGGTGCAGCGCGCGCTGGCGGAAGTGAATGAGCGGCGGGAGCGGAGACGGGCGGAAATCGCGCTGGAGGAAAGCGAGAGCCGGTTCCGCATTATGGCGGAATCCGCGCCGGTGATGATATGGACCGCGCGCGACGACAAGAGCTGGAGCTACTGCAACCGGATGTGGATGGAGTTCACGGGGCTGACGCTCGAGGCGAGTTCCGGCGCGGGCTGGGTTTCCCGGGTACATGCGGACGATCTGGCGCGCGTGCTGGATGCGTGGAACCAGGCGTTCGAAAAGCAGCAGGGTTTTTCATCGGACTTCCGGCTGCGCCGCCAGGACGGGGACTACCGCTGGATTGCGTGCCGGGCGGCGGCGCGCGTGGACGGCAATGGCCGCTTTGCGGGGCTGATCGCTTCGAGCACGGATATCTCCGAGATGAAGCAGACCGAAGAGCGGCTGCGGCACGGCGCGAAGCTGGAGAGCCTGGGCATTCTGGCCGGGGGAATCGCGCACGACTTCAACAACCTGCTGACGGGAATCATGGGAAACGCGAGCCTGATTCTGGAGGATCTGCCGGCGAATTCGCGGTCGGTTCCGTTCGTCGAAAACATCGTGCAGGCGAGCGAGACGGCGGCGCAGCTGACGCGGCAGATGCTGGCGTATTCGGGCAAAGGCCGGTTCGTGCTGGAGCGGCTGGATCTTTCGAGGCAGGTGCGGGACATTACGCCGCTGATCGAAGCGTCCATTCCGCGGCTGGTGGCGCTGCGGCTGCAGCTGGGACGCGGGCTGACGCCGATTGAAGCCGACCCGGGGCAGATACAGCAGCTGCTGATGAACCTGGTGATCAACGGCGCGGAAGCGATTGGCGATGAGGGCGGTTCGGTGACGGTTTCAACCGAAGTGGCGGAGGTGACGCAGGCGGTGGCGGACCAGATGATGTCCGGTTTCGCGGTGCCGCCGGGGCGTTATCTTTTGCTGCGGGTTCGCGACACCGGATGCGGGATGGACCAGCAGACGCGGGCGCGGATATTCGATCCGTTCTTCACGACGAAGTTTACGGGGCGCGGCCTCGGGCTGGCGGCGGTTTCAGGCATCGTGCGGGGTCACAAAGCTGGACTGGCGCTTGATTCCGAGCCGGGATGCGGGACCGAGTTTCGCATTTACTTTCCACTGGCGGCGTCCGACGCCGAAACCGACCGGGACGAGGCGCCGGCGCTGGTGCATGCGGGGACGGGCACGGTGCTGATTGTGGAAGACGAGCCGGTGGTAACGCGAACGGCGCGGCTGACGCTGCAACGCTACGGTTACACCGTGCTGACGGCGCAGAACGGGAAGGAAGCGGTGGATCTTTTCCGCGCGGTGGCTCCGGAGATCGACCTGGTGCTGCTCGATATGACGCTGCCGCTGATGTCGGGCGACGTGGCGTTCCACGAGATGCGGGCGATCCGGCCGGACGTTCGGGTGCTGGCGACGAGCGGCTACAGCGAACTCGAGGCCTTCAGCCGGTTCGGCGACGAAATCGACGGATTCATCCAGAAGCCGTACCGGGCGGCGCAGCTGGCGGAGAAAGTTCACGAGATTCTGACGCGGCCACTGGCCGCGCGGTGAAGGCGGCGCGTATCGAGGCGCGGCGCCATGGAATCCTGCTAAACTTTCATCGGGCCGAGGCGGGCCGCGGAGTGGACGCGCGCGATACTCGCCGAGGGTTCGCGGCCATGGCGGAAACATTGCGAGCAGAAGCCGTCGCGCAGTATGGGCGCGAGGACATTTGCCGATTGCTTCAGGTGTCTGAGCGCCGTCTCAGGGGCTGGGAGAAGCAGGGGCTTGTTGACGCGGCAGGCGTATACGGATTCTCCGACATCGCGGCGCTGCGGACGATCAAACGGCTGAGCGATCTGCGTTTTTCGCCGGGGCAGATTCGCCGGGCCATCAACGGACTGAAATCGCACATCGAGGATATGGAGCGGCCGTTCGAGCAGGCGCGGTTCAGCGCCGAAGGGCGGCGGATCGCGGTGCATGTGGCGGGCGACAAGCTCGACCCGGTGAGCGGACAACTGCTGTTCGACTTCGAAGCGAACCCCGGAGCGGCGGTGCGCGCGTTTCCAGCGAGGCGGGAAGAGCCGGCGGGCCTGGCGAAGATGGAGCGGGAAGCCGAGGCCGAGGCGTGGTTCCAGCGCGGGCTGGCGCTCGAAGAAGCCGGGGCGCCGGTGCAGGACGCGGTGATGGCGTACCGGCGGGCGATCGAGGCGAACCCGAGAGCATCGGGCGCTCTGGTGAATCTGGGGACGATCGCGTTCCGGATGCGCAAAATGAAAGACGCCGAAGCGTTCTACCGGCGCGCGCTCGAGAGCGATCCCGGCTATGCGCTGGCGCATTTCAACGTCGGCAATCTGTTCGACGAGCAGGGGAACCACTCCGAAGCGCGGAAGCATTATCTGGAAGCGATCCGGCTGAACCCGCGCTACGCGGACACGTATTTCAACCTGGCGTTGCTGTGCGAGCGGAACAATGAAATTCTGCAGGCGATCGGGTATTGGAATTCGTATCTGAAGCTGGATTCGACGAGTTCGTGGGCGCGCGCGGCGAAGAAGCAGCTGGAGCGATTGAAGAAATCCGTGCGGTCGAAGTAGCGGTCACACCGCGAGACCGGAGATCAGCTTCGCGAGAAGCGCGACGCGGTCTGCGATGCGGTTGACGAGAATACTTTCGTGATCGGCATGCGCGCCTTCGCCGACCGCTCCGAGGCCATCCAGCGTAGGAATGCCTAGCGCGGCGGTGAAGTTGCCGTCAGAGCCACCGCCGGTGGAGGATTCCGCGAGATCGACGCCGAATTCGCGCGCAAAGCCGCGAGCCTGCTCGAAAAGCGCGACGACGCCGGGGGTGCGCTCCATGGGAGGGCGGTTCAGGCCTCCTGAAAGATGGAGCGAGCAGAGCGGGTGGAAGGGCGTGAGAGAGCGGAAGCGGCGGTCGAGTTCCTGGGCGGCGGCGAGAGTGGGAACCCGCACATCGATTTCGGTCTGCGCTTCGGCGGCGATGACGTTCGAACGGGTTCCACCCGAGATGACGCCAGGATTGACGGTAATGCCGCGGGCTACGTCCGTGAACGCGGCGATGCGGTCGATCTGACGGGCAAGTTCGATGACCGCGCTGGCGCCTTTTTCGAAATCGACGCCGGAGTGGGATGCGACGCCGCGCACCTGAAGTTTGTACAGGCCGATGCCTTTGCGGGCTGTTTTGGCTCTGCCTTCCAGACCCGTTCCAGGTTCGAGGACCAGCACAGCGGCGCTCTGGCGGGCGTTCGCTTCGGTGACGGCGCGCGATTCGCGGCTGCCGGTTTCCTCGTCCGGATTGATCTGCAGGAGCGCGCGATGCGGGACGGCGATGCCGAGATGATGGAGCGCGCGAATGGCGAAAACGAAGAAGGCGAGGCCGGCTTTCATGTCGAGGACGCCGGGTCCGCAGAGCCGTTCGGCATCTTCGCGGAAGGGCATGCGCGCGAGGGTTCCGACGGGCCAGACGGTGTCGGAGTGGCCGAGCGCGAGAATGCGGCGGGAAGCGGCTGAAGCGCCGGTTCGGAAGTGGCAGAGAAGAACCCCGCGCTGGATTTCACAATCGGCGATGTCCGCGATATGGGAGGCGAAGAGATCGAAGAACGGCTGCTGAGACTGGTCGCTCGGCGATTCGCATTCGACGAGATCGCGGATGAAGCCGATGATGGCCGGGCGATTCGACTGCGCCCAGGCGAGGAGAGGGTCCATTTTCGTTTCAGGCGCTCAGCGAAGGTGATCTTCGAAGAAGCCGACCTCGGTTTCGAGGAGCTGCTTCTGGACCGGGCCGGTTACGCCGTGCGCCTTCTGGGGATAGACGAGCATGGAGAAGCGCTTGCCCGCCTTTTCCAGTGCATCCGCCATCTGGAGGGTGTTCTGGAAATGCACGTTGTCATCTTCGAAGTTGTGAATGATGAGCAGCGAGGTTCCGCTCATGGCGCCGGCGGCGGGGATGGGCGAACTGACCTGGTAGCCTTCGCGATCGGAATCCGGCAGGCCCATGTAACGCTCGGTGTAAATGCTGTCGTAATTGCGCCAGCTGGTTACGGGCGCGCCTGAAATGGCGGCCTTGATGAGACCTGGCGCATGAGTGACGGTGTAAAGAGTCATATAGCCGCCATAGCTCCAGCCCCAGAGGCCAAGCCGTTTGGGATCGACGAAGCCCTGCTGCAGGAGATAGTCGATGCCGGTCTTCTGATCGGCGAGTTCATGTTCGCCCATGTCGTGGTAAATGACGGATTCAAACGCGTGGCCACGCCCCATGGAGCCGCGGTTATCGAGCTGCCACACGACGAAACCGTTGGCGGCGAGAAGCTGATCGAGACCGGCAGCGGGCCAGGCATCGCGGATGGACTGCACGCCGGGGCCGCCATAAACGATGACGACAGCCGGATATTTCCTTGCCGGATCGAACCCCGCGGGCTTGATGAGGCGCGCGTAAAGCAGTGTTCCGTCCGCGGCTTTCAAGGTGCGGATTTCGGTGGGAAGAATGTCGTAGGTATCGCCGACAGCGGTATTCGGTTCGAACAAAGTACGGACCAGCGCGCCGGAACTCGAGTGGATTTCGGTTCGCCGCGGCTCGGTGAGGCTGCTCCAGGCGTCGAGATAATTCGCGCCGCCGGGGGCGAGCGAGATTGAATGCCATCCCGGGGTTTTGCTGAGCAGCTGCCGCGCCGAGCCATCGAGAGCGACGGAATAGATGCGGCGCTCGACGGGACTCGCTTCACTTGAAGTGAAATAAATGCGGCCGGCGGCTTCATCGACGCCGCCAACCTCGTCCACCTCCCAGGGGCCGCTGGTGATCTGCTTCGGATCGCCGCCCGAGGTGGAACAGACGTAGAGATGGCGGAAGCCGGAACGTTCGCTGGTCCAGAGGAAACGGTCGCCCGCTCCGAGAAAGATCGGCTCGCCTTTGACATTAATCCAGTAAGGATCGGATTCATGCAGTACGGAGCGCGCGGCGCCGCTGGTGGTATCGGCGAGCATGAGGTCGAGCTGATTTTGAACGCGATTGAGGCGCTCGGCGAGGATCTCGCGGCCGGAGGGCGACCATGCGACGCGGGCCAGCAGAAAGCCGCGCGTGTCTCCGAGGTTCATCCATTTCGTATCGCCGCCCGATACCGGCACAACGCCAAGCCGCACTTCTGCGTTGGGCGTGCCGGGCTGCGGGAAGCGCTCGGGCTCGAGAACGGCGGACGGACTGAGCAGAGAGACCTGAGGGAAGACGGGCTCGTGCGTGACGTCGAACTGGAGATAGGCGATGGAACTGCTGTCGGGCGACCACCAGTGGGCGGTGCCGAGTTCGAGTTCCTCGGGATAGACCCAGTCGAGTTCCACGTTGAGTACGGTGTTCGAGCCGTCGCGCGTGAGGCGGGTGACGCGCTTCGACGCGATCTCGAGGACATAGAGGTCGCTGCCGCGACGGAACGAGACAAAGCGGTTGTCGGGCGAAAGTTTCGGGTCGCGCTCGATTTCGGGCGTCTCGGTCAGGAGTTCGAATCCACCGCGGGCGGTATCGACGATGAAGAGGTCGCCGGTTGCGGAAACGAGCAGATGGCGATTGTCCTTGAACCACTGCACGTCTTTTTCGCCGACGCGGCGATTGGTCCAGTTGAAGAGGGCTTCGGGCGGGGGCTGGATGGCGGCGTCGTTCAGGCGATCGAAGGAAACGACGTCGCGGCGGCGGCCGGTGCGGAGGTCATATACGGAAAGCGCATCGTCCTGATTGATGGCGAGGCGGGATCCGTCCGGCGACCAGATGGCATCGCCGCCGGAATGGCCCGATGACGGGGGATTCACGATGGCGTCGATGGTGAACGGCTTTTTTGCGGCGAATGCAAACGAACCGAGGAACAGCAGACACAGGGCGAGCGGGACCTTCATGCGGCTGCCTTTTAGTGTAAAGGGCGTGCAGGAGGGTCCCGGCCGCCAACCTCTATTTGAGGTTCCGCAGGTATGCGGTGAGCGCGCGCAACTGGGTTCCGGTGAACTGAGTGATATTCGGCATGGCACAAGCCGGTTTGAGCGACTGCGCATGGGTGACCCAGGCTTCGAGATTCGCTTCGTTGTTGGGCAGATAGTTGGCGGCAATGAACAGGCGCGATCCCATATGAGTGAGATCCGGGCCAACGTTGCCGAGCGCGAGCGTGCCCCGAACGGAGTGACAGAGCGCGCAGGCTTTGCCGAGGAAAAGCTGCTGGCCTTCGATCTGCTGCGTGGTAACGGGCGGAGCGGCGTCGGAGCGCTGACGCGCGAGCCATGCCTGATAATCTTCCGGCGTCTGCGCGACCACGATCAGGATCATGTGCGCGTGCTGTGCTCCGCAGTATTCCGCGCACTGGCCATGATAGATGCCGGGACGGGCCGCCTGAATGCGGATGCGATTCCGCTTGCCGGGGATGAGATCGACTTTGCCGTGCAACTGAGGCACCCAGAAGGAGTGAATGACGTCCGCCGAATCGAGATCGATATCGACGGGCCGCCCCGCCGGTATATGTATTTCATTGGCTGTCATGGCGTGGGTGTCCACAGGCCCGTCCACGTATTCCACCTGCCACCACCACTGGTGGCCGATGATCCGGATATCCGGGCTGGTGTTCATGCCGTCGTGCACGGGAAACTGTGACATTCCGGCGACGCTGGCGCTGAGTATCCCGGTGAGGATCAGCACGGGTATGAGGAATCCGCCGATATGAATCCAGGAAAGGCCGCCGCCGGCATCGGCCGGCGCATGTTCGTCGAGCGTGCCTTTGGGCCGTGTGACGACGAGCGCGATGAGAATGTACATGACCGCCGCCACGGCCATGGACGTGATGAGCGTGAACCAGCCAAGATTCGAAAGAATGTGCGCAGCGGGGCCCGCCGGGTCCAGCGTGGACTGGTCCACGGAGCCGGCGAGCGGCGCAGCGCCGAACAAAGCGAGAGCGAAAAGCCGGAAGTTCATGATTTTCGGCCTTTCACTGCTCATGCGGAGGCGGATCAGGTTCCTCCGGCGACCGCAGAGATTTGACATAAGCGACCAGCTTCCAGATTTGCTCAGAGGGAACCTGGACGCCCCAGGCGGGCATGCCATGCGCGCGCCCCTGAGCGATGGACTCGTAAACGTGGGCGTCTGAACTGCCGTAGATCCAGTCTTCATCGCGGAGACTCGGGCCCATGCCGCCGCCGCCGTGGCCACCATGGCAGCCATAGCAGTTGTATTGGACGAAAAGGCGCCGGCCATCCTGCAGGGCGATTTTGTCGTGCGCGTACGGGTCCAGGTCGGCTTCGTGCTGCTCCCGGTTCTGCGCCTCGCCATTCGGACCGACGACGGGACCGACGGGCGTGGACATAGCGGGCGCGGAGCCCTGCGGCGCAATTTCAGCAGGTTGGGTCTGGCAGGCGGCAAACAGCAGACACGCGGGCGCGAGCAGGATGACGGCCCTCATCGCAAACCTCCCTTCTGCGCCGACAGCAGGCCACCGCTACAGCGCAAATACATCGAGGCCTCCGCCCGGACTGGTCAGACTCTTGATCGCTTTCATGGCTCCCACCACGCCAAGCGCGGCTGTAGGATCGTCGGTTGAAACACTGGGCAGCGCGGTAGCTCCCATCCAGCCGCCTATGCCGTAGTAGATGGCAACGTACTGCTTTCCGTCGGGGCCCGTATAAGTGATCGGATTGCCTATGATCCCGGAGGGCAGCTGGTATTGCCAGAGAATCTTTCCGGTTCTCGCGTCAGCGGCTTTGAACCAGCGATCCATGGTTCCGTAGAAGACCAGATCGCCACCAGTGCTCAGGATGCCACTGTATAGAGGAAGCGGAGGCTCCTTGATGGTCCAGGCGGCTCTCGAATTCCGAACATCCCAGGCGACCAGAATGCCCTGATAACCGCCTGGGCCGGGCTTCATGATCACGTTGGCTCCGAGATAGGGCGTACCCGCGATGTAGCTGGCCTGAACGCCTCCGTAATCCATACAGGTGTTATGGCCGGGAATGTAGAGATAGCCGGTCCTGGGCGAGAACGAAGATGGCACGAATTCCTTGCCGCCGGTGGAGGATGGGCAGATGTTCTCGGTGGTGCTGTCGGTGTGAGTCCGCATCTTCGGATCGATATCCGGCAGACCAGTTTTCAGATCGAAGCCGTGAGCCCAGTTGGTGGAATCGATGAATTTGTCAGCTCCCAGCAATTCGCCGGTTTCGCGATCCATCACCAGCATGAATCCGTTACGGCCCGGATGAAGAAGCAGCTTGCGCATCCGGCCGTGCCAGTTCATATCCACCAGGACGTTCTCCATAATCTCGTCGTAATCCCAGGCGTCATGCGCAAGTACCTGAAAGGCCCACTTTGCGTATCCGGTCTCCGGATTTCGCGCCCAGATCGTAATCGACCATTTGTTGTCGCCGGGACGCTGGTCGGCGTCCCACACGCCAGGGTTGCCTGTGCCGTAATAGATCAGGTTCAAACCGGGATCCCAGGTTACCCAGCCCCACTGGGTTGCTCCCCCGATCTTCCACTCGCCATTCGTCCAAGTTGTTTCTCCCAGATCCTTACCCTGATCCTTTTTGTAGAAAGGTTTGAAATCCGGGCCGATCAGGACAGCTTTGTCGGGGCCGGTGTGATAGGCGGTCCAGACAATCCTGCCTGTCTTCAAATCCAGGCCGGTATCGCGACCTCTGACGCCGAGCTCACCGCCACTGTCGCCCACTATGACCCGATCGTTCACGACAAGCGGGGCCATCGTGAGCGTCTCGCCGATGTTCGGATCGCCCACCCTGGTTCGCCAGACCTGCTCGCCGGTATTCGCGTCAACGGCAAGCACATCACCGTCAAGAGTGGCGTAGACGATCTTGCCGTCGGCATAGCTGCCGCCCCGATTGACAACGTCGCAGCATGCCACGCCCACAGCCCTGTTGCTGGGATTCGGATGAAAAGCCCACTTCACTCCACCGTGAGGATCCTTCAGATCGATC
>DAIDJK010000491.1 GCA_027450225.1 Bryobacterales bacterium
ATCCGGCTGCGCTGCTCGTCGTCGAAGACCTTCATCACGCCCGGATGATCCAGCTTCTTCCCGATCTCCTGCTCGCGCGTGAACCGGTCGAACAGGACCGGATCGGCCTCCATCTCGGGATGCGGCACCTTGATCGCCACCTGCCTGCCGTCCCGCAGGTCTGTCGCGCGGAAGATCGACGCCATGCCGCTGCGGGCCGCTACGGCGTCGATTCGATAGTGATCCAGCTGATCGCCGATCCGGACGGGCGTCATAGAACGGGCACTGAAGTTCTCATCGCGTCGGTTCCCATCATCTTAGCTTGTAGGGCCGGCCCCGATACATCCCCACGCGCTCCACTCCCAGCACGCGAATCAACTGCACCGTCACGTTGTCGGTCCCTCCAGCTTCGATCGCCCGCGCGATCAGTTTCCTTCCCGCTTCTTCCAGATCGCGATTCCACGCGATCGTCTCCGCGATCTCCGTCGATTCCAGGCATCCGTGGAGCCCGTCCGAACAGAGAAGCAGCACGTCGCCGGGCTGCACCAGATGATCGGTAATCTCGACGTTGGCAAAAAGATTCGGCCCCAGCGACCGGCTCAGCAAATGCTTCGTCTGCGATTCGGCGGCTTCTTTCTTCGACAGCAGGCCCATCCGCATCTGCTCGGCCACCACGGTATGGTCGCGCGTCAACTGCGATGCCAGCCCATGGCGAATCACATAGCAGCGCGAATCCCCCACATGCGCGATCACCGCGCGATCGTACCGCAGCGCGCACACCACGATCGTGGTCGCCATCGCGGTGCCGCCCGGGGACGAATCCCGCCCGGCTTCGTAAACCCGCAGATTGGCCTTCTGCACCACGCGCGGCAGCATCGCCGTGAGCGCTTCGCCTTTCGGCGCGGCGCGGAATTCCTGGATCACGGTCTCGATCGCCGTACGCGACGCAACCTCGCCTTTATCGTGACCGCCCACGCCATCCGCCAGCGCGAACAGCCAGCCGCGCGAGCGGCCCTCCTGCTCATCGGAAGGCGCCACGTGCCCGAGATAATCCTCGTTGTTGGTCCTCACAGGACCCGGGTCGGTCAGCCCCGAGTATTCGAGACTGAGCATGGAAGATGGGGTGGCAAGCTCTCTGGCGGCTCCTCCGAACATTGTCAACTCTTTACAGGAGCGCACAGGCGGCTACTCGAGCCGCCGTTGTGCGCGGTTCAAATCCAGGAGCGCACAGGAGGCTGCTCGAGCTGCCGTTGTGCGCGGTTCAATCCAGGAGCGCACAGGCGGCTGCTTGAGCCGCCGTTGTGCGCGCTTCAGCAAACGAACAACAAAAATCTGGTCCGGACTCCCAGTCGAGAGTCCGGACCAGCAAAACATCGCAGAACTGCGAATCGAATCAGGCGATCTGCGAACTGCTGCGCGCCGTCACCATAGTCGTCCGGCCCGTCTTCTTGCTCGAGCTGACGAAGTAGATGCCGCCATAGATCGCCCACACGGCCGCGATGCCCAGCGCCGTGAACGGCTCCAGTTTCGTACCGAATCCGAGGAATGGCCCAATGATGTAGAAGGCCATGCACGCGAGGTTCGCCAGAAGTCCGAACACCGGAATCAGCAGGTGCTTCACCGGGTTGTAAGCCGGATGTCCCTGGAAAGCCACAATGCAGATGATGCAGCTCAGCATGTACAGCAGGAAAGTTCCGAAGTTCGATGCCAGCGTGATCGTCAGCAGTGAATTGGGCAGCGCCGCCATCGCATCGTGCGAGAAATAGCCGAAGCTGGACCAGAAGCCCTGCGGCAGCGCCTTGATCGCCGAATCGGCCAGAGCGCCGGCGTCGCCGAACAGATTGCACACCGTCAGGCACCCGACCACCGCGGAAATCGCGGCCAGCGTCCAGATCGCGCGGTGCGGCGTCAGGCTCTTGGAGTGCAGCATGCCGAAGTGCTCGGGAACTTCCGCGTCGCGGCCCATCGCATAGGTCACGCGCGCGCCGGTGTTGATGCACGAAAGCGTGGTGCCGATGATCGCGAGAAACACCGTGAACGCCTCCACCAGCATGAAGATCTTGCCGTTGCCCGCGCCGAACAGAGCATCCCCGACGATGATCATCATGTCCCCGATCGGCGCGGCCGAACCGGTCGCCGAAGACATCGGATACCCGCTGTTCAGGAAGTAGTTCGCCGCGAAATACTCGATCAGATAACAGAACACGCCCTGCACCAGCAGCGAAACGATCACCGCGATGGGTATATCCCGTTTCGGATTCTTCGCCTCGCCGCCCATCGACGTGACTGATTCGAACCCGACCAGAATCAGAATCGCGATCGTCGCCTGCACGAACATCCAGCCGAAATTGTGAATCCCTACAACCGAGCCGGCTGTAGTGTGCGTCAGGAAGTTGCCCTTGTCGTCGGTCGCCGGGTATGCGATCTGGAACGTCACCGGCTTGCCCGCCGCGTCCAGTTTCGGCTTCGGAACGCCGTTGGCGTCGCGCGAAATCACATCCGTCGTTTGTCCGTTGGCCGTCTGCTTCTCCGTCGCGAATTCATACGGATAAGCGGCCGTGGTCTGCGCATCGTAGTTCAGTCCAGGCGTGCCCGCCGGGTGATTCACGCGGTAGCCGAAGGCCATCACCGAGAACACCAGCAGCGCGCTGATCTGAATCACGTTGATCGCGATGTTCACCGAAGTGGATCCCGTGACGCCGCGGTTTGCGATGTACGCCACGCCGAATGCCGTGACGATCGCGCAAACCATCATGAACATCGGCCCCGGATTGGACGCGCTCATGAAGTTCGGCCAGATCGTTCCCGCCAGATACCCGCAGAGAACGCCCATCACGCCGCACATCACTCCCGGATAGATCCAGTAATAAAGATGCGAGCCCCAGCCGACGATGAATTTCGAGAGCCGCGCGTAAGGCCACGCGGTTGCATGGTTCAGAAACGATTGTTCGGCAAAGTAATAAGAACTGCCGGTACCGGGATAGAGTTTGGAAAGTTCCGCATAGCAGACCGCCGTAGCGAGGCACAGGAGCACCGCGAAAAAGATGCCTGCCCACATGGCCGGCGCAGTGTTACCCGCTGTGGCCTGAGCTACGAAGGTCAGCCAGAGAAAGGCGCCGGGGGCGATCAGCGCCATCGCGTTCATCGTCAGGCCCGTAAGGCCTAAGGTCGGTTTCATTTCCCCGGAGGGTGTGTCCGCCATTGTCAGTTTTCCTTTTTGGTCGAAGATAAGGTCTGGGGCCGCAACATGGGCCTTCAGGCGGACGGGACGGGGTCCGGCTTCCTTCCATCCTGCAACTCTGGATGTGCGGGATGGAAGACGAATTTTTCTATTTCTGAAATAAGCGTTTTGGATATGAGCTACATTTCAGGCTTGACAGACGCCTTCTGGTTCGGCTCGCTCTGCGCCCCCGCTTCCGAAAACAGCGTCAAATCCGCCGTCCGCGGCTTCGTCTGTGGTAGGTTATCCGAAAGTGCGATGACTATCCTCGGCTGGGCAATCCTTGTCTCAGGCTGGCTGCTCGTTCTGGCCGCTCTGATGCTGCTTCCTCCCGGTATTCCCCGCAACGCGTTCGTCCTCGCCGCGCTCGGCGTGGAAGCGCTGGGCCTGGGACTCGTGGCCCGCGCTCACTTAAATCCGAAGGCGGACCGGGGCTAAGTGCAGGCCGCACTGTTCTTCGCTGTTCTCATTCTTTGCTTTCTTCTCATGCCGCTCGCCGCGGCGGGACTGGCGCTCATCAACACCGGGCTTGGCCGCGCCCGCAACGCGGCTCATACGATGATGGCGTCTCTGCTCGCCATGGCTTCGGCCGGTTGCGCCTGGGTCGTCACCGGGCAGTCGATCGCCGGCTGGAACACGGGGCCGGCCGCCGTCCTCAATATTCGTGGCACGGCGTGGAATGTAAGCGGCGCATCGGCCCCGTTCCTGATGGGCTTGCCCGCGAACGGCTCCCCGGCGCTGCTGATCGCCCTGTTCGGCATCATGACGGCGGCTCTCGTCGCGCTCATCCCGCTCGGCGCCGGGGCGGAGCGCTGGAGACCCGGCGCCGTCTGCGTTTCCTCCGCTCTCCTCGGCGGCCTCGTCTATCCTTTGTTCCTTCACTGGGCCTGGGTCGGCGGATGGCTGGGGCGCAGCGGGTTCCTCGATGAAGGCGGCTCGGGCGTAATCCACGTCCTCGGCGGCATGGCGGCGCTCTCCATCGCCTGGATTTTGGGGCCGCGCCGCGGCAAATTCACCAGTGAGGGCATGCCGCTCGCCATGCCCGGCCATCATGCTGTCTTCGTGCTCTTCGGCTGTCTCCTCTCGCTCG
>DAIDJK010000492.1 GCA_027450225.1 Bryobacterales bacterium
CATGGGCGACGACCCCGGCGCCTCGAGGCTCTCGGCTTCGATCCAACGGATGTTCACCTTCACGTTGTGCGCGATTCCGCCGTGCAGCAGGGCTTCTTTCAGGCTCTTGTAGGAATCCTCATACTCGACGTATTTGCCGACGAGCGCGATATCTACTTCGTCCCGCGGATTTCTCATGCGGTTGAGCATCGCCCGCCAGCGGTCGAGGTTACGCGGCGCGCTCAAATCGAGGTTCAAATGCCGGAGGATGATCTCATCCACCCGTTCTTCGGCGAACACAAGCGGAATCTCGTAAACGGATTCGACGTCCTTGGCGGTGATCACGGCTTCCGGGTCGACATCGCAGAAGAGCGCGATCTTGTCTTTCATGTCGGCCGGCAGGAATCGCTCAGCCCGGCAAAGCAGAATGTCCGGCTGAATGCCGATTGCCCGCAGTTCCTTCACGCTGTGCTGGGTTGGCTTCGTTTTCAATTCCTGCGCGGCGGCGATCCAGGGCACCAGAGTCACGTGCACGAAAATGCAGTTGTCGCGGCCCGCCTCATGCCGCACCTGGCGAATCGCCTCCAGGAACGGCAGCGATTCGATATCGCCCACTGTCCCGCCGATTTCGCAGATCACCACGTCCACATCCGCCGCCAGCTTGGCTATGGCCGCCTTGATCTCGTTGGTGACGTGCGGAATCACCTGAACCGTTTTGCCTAGATAATCGCCGCGCCGCTCCCGCTGGATGATCTGTTCGTAGATTCTGCCACTCGTCAGGTTGTTGGCCCGCGTCAGCTTCGCATGCGTAAAACGCTCGTAATGGCCGAGATCGAGATCGGTTTCCGCGCCGTCATCCGTGACAAAGACTTCGCCGTGCTGGAAGGGGCTCATCGTCCCGGGATCGACGTTTAAATAAGGATCGAATTTCTGTAGCGAGACTTGCAGTCCACGACTTTCGAGAAGGCACCCGATCGAAGCCGCCGCGATGCCCTTTCCGAGCGACGAAACCACGCCGCCCGTTACGAAGATGTGTTTAGGCAACTCGCGCGCCCTCCTCGACCAGATCCGTACCACTACTTCGGGTGGCGGCCTTCATGTGACCGATCAGCAGGTTCACACGTTCCAGATCATCGGGAGTGTCCACGCCGAGCGATTCGTAGTCGGTCTCCACCACACGAATCCGAAAGCCATTTTCGAGCGCCCGCAACTGTTCGAGCCGTTCGGCGCGCTCGAGCGGCCCGACCGGCAGTTCCGGGTAACGCAGCAGGAAAGCACGGCGGTAAACATAAAGACCGATGTGCTTGTAATGCGTGAGGCCGGCCCCGTCCCGCGGATAAGGGACGGTGGATCGCGAGAAATAAATCGCGTTCCCGAAGCGGTCCGTCACTACTTTCACCACGTTCGGATCGGAAATCTCGCGAGCATTTTCAATGCGCTTTTTGAGCGTGCCCATTTGAATGGCCGGCTCATCCACAAGCGGCAGGACGGCGGCGTCGATGGCTGCCGGGTCGATGAGCGGCTCGTCGCCCTGCACATTCACGATCAACTCGGCTTCGGGATGCGCGGAAGCCACCTCCGCTGCGCGGTCCGTCCCCGATTCGTGGTCATCACGGGTCATCTGAACGCGTGCGCCGAAGCGCCGCGCTTCCGCTTCAATCCGTTCGTCGTCCGTCGCGATAATCACCTGAGTCAGGTATCGGGACATCGCCACGCGCTCGTAGACGTGCTCCAGCATGGTGCGGGAATCGATGCGGGCCAGCGCTTTTCCGGGGAAACGAGAACTAGCGTACCGGGCGGGAATTACGCCAAGTATTCTGGGGGGCACACGCGATCTTACCATATGCGCCTTATGCTAGACTCCGAGCAGAAGGGAAGCAGGACCGTGCGATCCGGCCTTGTCATCATCATCGCGCTCGCCGCCACGAGCGCATTCGCCGGGGACTCCGAGGGACCACAGGTGAATATCACGCCGAGGCCGAAGCCCACCGCTCCGGCGCCGGTGCTGCCGCGGGCCAATATTCGGGTAGACACGAATGTCGTGCTCATCCCGGTTACCGTTACCGATCCCCTCAATCGCTTCGTTACCGGCCTCGATCAGGACGTTTTCAAGATATTTGAAGACAAGGTGGAACAGAAGCTGGTCTCATTCGGCAGCGAGGATGCGCCGCTTTCCATTGGGATCGTTTTCGATACCAGTGGCAGCATGGGAGCGAAACTTGAAAAATCCCGGCAGGCGGTAGCCGAATTCTTCAAGACCGCAAACCCGGAAGACGAAGCGTTTCTGGTGGAATTCAACGACCGGCCGGAACTGGTGAATCCGTTCACGCATTCGCTCGAGGAAATACAGAATCGCCTGACGTTTACGCAGTCCAAGGGGCGTACAGCGCTTCTCGACGGCATCTATCTGGCGCTGCATACGATGAAGAAGGCGCACAATCCGAGGAAAGCGCTGATTGTCATCTCGGACGGCGGGGACAACAGCAGCCGCTACACCGAGAGCGAAATCAAGAACCTGGTGCGCGAAGCGGACGTCCAGATTTATGCGATCGGCATTTACGAACCGTCGGCGTCGCGGGGCCGCACTCCGGAGGAATTGGCCGGACCGGGGCTTCTGACTGATATCTCCGAACCGACGGGGGGGCGGCACTTCGTGGTGGATAATCTGGCGGACCTGCCGGATGTCGCCGCGAAAATCGGCATTGAACTTCGAAATCAATATGTGTTGGGCTATAGCCCCTCGAATCAGGCGCGGGACGGTAAATACAGAAAGGTCAGCGTCAAGCTGGTGCAGCCGCGCGGCTTGCCACAGTTGCACGCCTTCTGGAGAACCGGCTATTATGCGCCGACGCAGTGAGAGAACCTTGATCAAAACCATCTTCGCCGGGGCGGCATTCATGCTCGCCCCTTTTCTGTTATTGGGACAAGCGACGAAAGCCGTCAGCGCTCCAGCGCAACCGGGCGGCGCCGCGCAGGACAGTGGGGAGGCCGTGTTTTCGACCGACACGCGCCTGGTGCCCTTGAACGTGACAGTGCTGGACAAGAGCGGCCACAGGATTACCAACCTCCCGGAAAGCGCCTTCACCGTTCTCGAAAATGGACAGCCGCAGACGATCAAGATATTCAAGCGGGAGGATGTGCCCGTATCGCTCGGCTTGATCATCGATAACAGCGGCAGCATGCGCGACAAGCGCCAGGGCGTGGAAGCCGCGGCGCTGGCGCTCGTCAAAGATTCGAACCCGCAGGACGAGGTCTTCGTGGTGAACTTCAACGATGAAGCCTACCTCGACACCTGCCAGGGGAACAGCTCCAACTGTTTTACCAACGACATCAAGGTGATGGAGCAGGCTCTGACGAGAATCGATTCGCGCGGCGGCACGGCGATGCGCGATGCGATCCGCATGTCGATCGACGAGCTGAAAAAGGGCAAGCGCGACAAGAAGGTACTGCTGGTGGTGACCGACGGCAATGACAATGCCAGCCTGATCTCGCTTGAGAACCTGGTGAGGGCGGCGCAGCAGAACGACGTTCTGATCTACGCCATCGGTCTTTTGAGCGAAGAAGATCACAAGGAAGCGAAAAAGGCGAAGCGCGCCATAGACCTGCTGGTGGAGAGCACGGGCGGCCAGGCGTTCTATCCGAAGGACGTATCCGAGGTGGATAAGATCGCGCACGAAGTGGCGCACGATATTCGGAATCAGTACACGATCGCTTATACGCCTGGCAACGCGGCGCTGGATGGTACTTACCGAACGGTAAAGGTACTGGTCAAAGGTCCTGGAAGTCCCGTAGCCCGGACCCGCAGCGGTTACTACGCCTCGCCTGACGCGAAGACCGTCACCGCGAAACCGACACACTCGTGACAGCCGAGTTGTGCGCAGCATGGAAGCTGACAAGGGGTTATCGTCTGCATCCGTGGGACAGCCCCTACCTGAGATGGCGCATTGAGACATGGTCAGGTGTTCCGGCTGAATCGATCGACAGGAAGAGCTTTATTACCTTCGCCTGGAACAACAGGCGCGAACTTCGGCGATATTTGAGGTGGGCTGCGCGTAATGCCCGAGCGGATTGAGGAGACCGTGGCTCAGGCCCCGCGCACGCGACGAGGGAAAATCGGCGATGCGAAATAAAAACGGGGCGAGATTGCTCTCGCCCCTTCGCTCTGACGGGCACGTGTTGCTACCCGTCTTCCGCGGTACACCGTCAGCGGCCTGTCGGAGGATTGTTAGTGCTGCCGCTGCTCGTTCCGCTACCCGTAGTTCCCGTGCCGGATCCCATATTGCCGTTCATTCCGTCACTCGACCGTTTGTTCTTTTTGCTCTTTTTATGCTTCCCGGCGGTCGCGCCCGAAGAACTGGCTGTGCCGTTCTGATCAGTAGTTGTCCCGCCCGCTGTGGAAGTGCCGGTCTGCGCGAAAGTGAATGGCGTGATGGCCAGCGCCAGACCGAATGCAAGCATAGTTCTCTTCATTTTGGCTCCCTGCGTCGGCTTGCGCGCCTGGCGGGCTGTCGGGTTCACCCGGCCCGCGCGGCTCGAAGGACCTTCGCTAGTTCCATGATCGGCGCGCGGTACTTAAGGGGCGATAGCCGATGAAGGCTATAGGAATGGGACCGAGTGAATTGTGACACTCAGGGTCGTGGCGCTAGTCACGAAATCAGGGTGACGAAAGTACGCGAACCAGCCGCCATGCAGGGTGAAATCACTCAGACGAGCATTACGAGGGTTCTCGTCGTCGGCTTCGGCCTGGTGATCGCGCTGCTCTGCATCGCGGGCGCTATTGCGCTTGAGAATGTGTTCGCGATTCAGGGTCGTGCGGTGCAGCTTGTCAATTCGCTCAACAACACCCAGGCCCTTATAGAAAATCTCGAGAATGAGCAGAGCGCGCTCAGCAAAATCTTCTATGCTCTGGCGGGAGATCCGGACACGGCCGACCCCACCGCCATTTCAGGTGACATCAATGGCGCATTGAACCGGATTACCGATATCGAAAACGAGTTGGACAACAACGAAAAGATTCGTCAGCAGTCCCTTTGGGAGGACCTGGTCACACGCTCCCAGGCTTTTTCCGCCGAGGCGCGCGACCTGATGAACCGGAAGGATTCGTCCCTTACGGCCGAGCGGCATCTGTTCCGATTCCACGAGCAGCTTTTAAAGAGCATTGGAGCATTGATCGCAGCCAATTTCAAAAACATTCAGCAGACCAAACGCGAAATCTATGAGCGGTCACAGCAGTTTCATCAGGTTTCGTTCGCGTTGCTCGGCGTGTCGGTTGCGCTTGCGCTTGTGGTCAGCATCGTCACCGTTCGCATGACCCGGGAGTTGTTCACCAGCATGGCGTGGCAGGAAGGCGAACTGACGCGCGTGTCATGGCAGATGCTGTCCGATCAGGAATCCATCGCACGGCGCTTCTCGCATGAACTGCACGACGAACTTGGCCAGACTCTCGCGGCTCTGCGGGCGAACCTTCGAACTCTTGCCCAACCCGGCGCAGTGGCAAACAGCGCCACACGGCGGCTTGAGGATAGTCTTCAGTTGACCGACGATGCCATCCGCAATGTGCGGCAGCTTTCGCAGTTGCTTCGGCCGATGATTCTGGATGATTTCGGTCTCGACGCCGGTCTGAGCTGGCTTTGCGACGGCTTTACGGAGCGAACGGGGATCGCGGTGGAGTATGATTCGAATCTGCACTCCCGTTTGCCCGAAGACACGGAGACGCATCTGTTCCGTATCGCGCAGGAGGCGCTGACGAACGTCGCCCGCCACTCGGGCGCGTCGAAGGTTCGAGTCGCGCTCAAGAGCGCCGGCGGCCGCATCCGCCTGAGCATCGCCGACAATGGCAAGGGCATTCAGGAGCCGCGCGCCGGTTCGCATAGCCTTGGGATGACGGGCATGCGCGCGCGTGCCCGCGTGGCGGGCGGCGTCTTCCACGTGGAGTCGCCGAAAGAAGGGGGTCTGACGGTGGAAGCGGAAATCCCGCTTCCCGAGGAAATTGCAAGAGAGGAACATGAATCGCATTCGCATATTGCTGGCTGATGACCACACCGTTGTTCGCCAGGGGTTTCGGGCAATTTTGGAACAGCAGTCCGACATGCAGATTGTCGGCGAGGCCGGAAACGGCCGTGAGGTGATGACGCTGGCGCAGGAAACGACGCCCGACGTCATCGTGATGGACGTGGCCATGCCAGAATTGAACGGCATGGAAGCAACGCGCCGTCTTTCGACGTCGCTTCCAAACACGCGCGTACTCGCGCTCAGCATGCACAAGGATTCGGTATACGTGCGCGAGATGCTGAAGGCTGGCGCGCGAGGCTATCTGCTGAAGGACTCAGGCGACCAGGACCTGCTGGAAGCGGTCCGCGCCATCGCGCGCGGGGGCGCTTACATCAGCCCAGCGGTTCAGCCCGCGCTGATGTCGCCGTATCGGATACAGGGCTCCACGCCGCTCGATCTGCTCACCAGCCGTGAGCGTGAAGTGCTGCAGCTGATCGCCGAAGGCAAGACGAACAAGGAAGTGGCTGCAGTGCTGAACATCAGCGTATTCACGGTGGACGCGCACCGCGGCCGCATCATGGAGAAGCTGAATGTTCACAACGTGAACGAACTGGTCCGCTTCGCCGTTCGCAACGGATTGGTCGATTAGCGCTGGACAGGCCTTGCGCCTGTCCAGTTCCCTTCCAGTTCGCTGAAGGCGGCTTCTCCACAGAATCGGCAACTGATCGAAACTATAGCCCTCGTCGGCTGGTTCGGGGTAGGCGGTTCGATTTCAATGCTGGATTTCATCCCTTCGATCGCGCCGTTCTCCGCGACGACTTCTCAAGGGTATGAGTGACCTTTGAATCCTTAATCCAAACCCGGCCAGCTCGAGCGGGCTGCCGCCCGTTTGCGACGGGACGGGCCTTCATTTCGTCTTACGAAGAAAGTCGAAATCACATCCCTCATCGGCCTGGTTCACGTGTCGCAAAAACATCCACCCGTATCCACGGTCATAATGCGCCGTCGTGTCCGGTCTGGCTGCAAGCCGCTCCTTCATCACATCGTCAGGCACATGCAGGGTTAACCTCCGGCCGGCGGTGTCCAGTTCCACGTCATCACCGGTCTCTACAGCGCCCAGCGGGCCGCCGATAGCCGATTCCGGCGCGACATGAAGTACCACGGTGCCGAAACTGGTCCCGCTCATGCGCGCATCGCTGATCCGTACCACGTCGCGAACGCCCTTGTCGAGCAACACGCGCGGCATCGGAATCTGGCCCCATTCCGGAAACCCGGGCGCTCCTTTCGGACCGGCATTCTTCATCACCAGCACCGTATTTTCATCCACCGGCAGTCCGGAGGAATCGATCGCGTCGTGCATCTCGCGATAGTTCTCGAAGACGAACGCCTTGCCGCGATGCTGCAGCAGATGCGGTGAAGCGGCCGTGTGCTTGATCACCGCCCCGCGCGGCGCAAGGTTCCCGCCCAGAATCACCGTTCCGCCTTCGGTCGAAAGCGGCTCTCCGGCCGGCCGGATCACATCGCGATTCCAGCATTCTGCGCCTCTCGCGTTCTCCGCGAGCGTCTTGCCATTCACCGTCGGCGCGTCATGCAGCAATGCTCGGATTTCGTTCACGACGGCGGGCACTCCCCCGGCGGCGAAGAAGTCCTCCATCAGGTGCTCGCCCGAGGGCTTCAGGTTCACGATGCACGGCGTCTTCCTCGATATCCGGTCGAACTCGTCAAGCTTCAAATCGATGCCGAGACGCCCCGCGATGGCGAGCAGGTGCACCACCGCGTTGGTCGATCCGCCGATCGCCATATCGATCGTGATGGCATTTTCGAGCGCCTGGCGCGTGATGATCTTCGACGGCCGCACGTCATCCCAGACCATCTGCACCATTCGCTCGCCACTCTGTTCGGCGATCATCAGCCTTCTCGAATCGGGCGCGGGAATCGCCGCGCATCCCGGCAGCGTCATGCCGAGCGCTTCAGCGACGCAGGCCATCGTGCTGGCGGTCCCCATCACCGTGCAATGGCCCGCGCTGCGCGCGATGCCGCCTTCGATCTCGCACAGTTCTTCATCCGTCAGCTTGCCGGCGCGGTAGAGATCGAACAGCTTCCGGCCATCGGTTCCCGCGCCCAGCTTGCGATTTCGCCACTGCCCGCTGAGCATCGGACCGCCGGTAACCACAATCGCCGGCAGGTCCGCGCTTGCGGCGCCCATGATCTGCGCAGGCGTGGTCTTGTCGCACCCGCACAACAGAACAACGCCGTCGAGAGGATTCGCCCGTATCGATTCCTCCACATCCATCGACATGAGATTCCGATAGAGCATCGATGTCGGCCGCAGATACATCTCGCCGAGCGAGATCGTTGGGAACTCGAGGGGAAAGCCACCCGCCCGCCAGACTCCTCGCTTTACCGCTTCGGCCACCGTCCGCAAATGCGCGTTGCAGTTGTTCAGCTCGCTCCAGGAGTTACAAATACCGATCACCGGCTTGTTTTGAAACACATCCGGCGTAAAGCCTTCCGAGCGCATCCACGCCCGCCTTGCGAAGTTGTAATATTCCTTTCCGGTCCACCACTCCTGACTGCGCAGCTTTCGGCTCATTACTGCAACATACACCTTCACAATTGTTTCGTTTCGCCATCACGCATTTGTAACCGCCTGCGGCTTACAACGGAAGCATGAGGTGCGACCTCCACGTCCACACCGTGCATTCAGGTTTTTGCACCGTGCCGGGGCTGAATCGAATCTGCCTCGAATCCTACAACGAACCTCTCGCGCTGTACGAACGGCTGAAACAGCGCGGCATGGATCTGGTGACCGTTACGGATCACGATTCCATCGATGCAGTGGAAGAACTGCGGCGCTATCCCGATTTTTTCCTGAGTGAAGAAGTTACCTGCGTGATGCCCAGCGGCACGGAAATGCATGCCGGCGTTTATGGTATTCGCGAGCGCGACCACATCGAACTGCAGCGCCGCCGGACGGATGTCGAGAGCCTGCTTGCATACGCCGTCGACAATGGCCTCTTCGTAACCGTCAATCATCTTTATTCCAGCCTTACCGGGAGCCGAACAGAAGATGATTTCGCGGTTTTTGCACGTGATTTTCACGGAGTCGAAACGCTGAACGGCCAGATTCTTGCTTGCGCCAACCGCCTGGCGCAGGAGTTTGCCCAGCGCTACGGCAAACCGGAAGTTGGGGGCAGCGATTCGCACACGCTCGGCGGCCTCGCGAAAACGTATACGGAAGTCACGGGAGCCCGTGATGCGCAGGAGTTTCTCGTCGGACTGCGGCGGGGCTGTGGAGTACCCAGAGGCGAATCCGGCTGCTATCTGAAGCTCACCTCGGATGTCTGCACGATCGGCATATCGCTGGCGAAGTCAGACCGGCGCGCCCTCGTCCTCGGCGCGCTGCTGACGGTGGCGCCGGTGGTGACTCTCGCCAACTACTTCCGCGAAGTTGCTTTCGCCTGGTACTGGGGACAGAAGAACAGGCCGGCAGAGCCCGCCGGAGTGACTCCCGAAGCAGTTTTATGACGCTGTCACAAGCCAGAGACCGGCTCGCCGCGCCCGATTACAAGCTGATGCGCCGGGTGAACCGGTGGCGCGCGCCCCGCTGGGTGCGGTGGTGGATGCTGCTGGCCACGCGTGCGGGCGATGGCTGGTTGTGGGTGGCAGTGGGCCTTTCTCTCCTGCTCTCAACGGACCCGCTACGCTTCCGCGCCATAGAAGCGGCCGCCGCCGCCATCGGCGCGGGCATCCTGATCTTCCACTGGATCAAGCGGCGCATCTGCCGCCCGCGGCCGCGCGATCTCGAACCGCATTGCTGGGCTTATATCGCGACCCGGGACCGTTTTTCGTTCCCTTCGGGACACTCGACGACTGCCTTTGCCGTCGCCATGTCCGTCGGTTCGTTCTACCCAGAAGTCATGCCGCTGCTCATCCTCCTCGCGGCGAACGTTGCCATCTCGCGAGTAATCGTCGGCATGCATTTTTTGAGCGATGTTCTGGTCGGAGCAGGCATGGGATCGCTGCTCGGCTATATCGCCTTCCGTTTCGCCGTCTGACTACGCCAGGCGCATGTCCTGGGTGGCCGGACGCGTTCGCTTCAGGAGAGGGGATCCCCGGCGGGTCCCCTCGATCTGGGCGCAAGTTTCGTAGTGCCTGGCGCCCGCGGGACGCGCGACCCCTTACCCAGCCTGCGCGCCTTCCCAAACATAGGCGAAAAACCTTCGCACTTCCCGGAATCCGAACCTGCGGTAGAGCTCCACCGCCTCCGCGTTCGCTGCTGTCACGGTGAGGCTCACCCGCTGCGCTCCGTTGGCGCGCAGCGCCATCACGCTTCTGCGCAGCAATTCAAAACCGAGCCCCTGGCCTTTCGCCGACGGTGTGATGCAAAGCTGCGTCACATGCCCGGACGTGTTGGAAACGAAACTCGTCAGCGATATTCCGGCCAGGCGCCCGGTATCGGGCTCCATCGCGATCAGCGACGCGGGCCGGAAGAAAGTTCCGCAGCCGGGAAACTGAATGATGTTGTACAGAAATCGCCGGGCGCCGATGAGCGATCGGTACTGGTCGTTGATCTGGCTGTCCACATGCCCGGTATACGCCATAGTGAGCACTTGCGCCGCTGCGTCGTGATATGTATCCGACCACTCCTCGATGCGCATGCGCGGGGCGTCCGCGCGCTCGCCAGGCAGTTCTTCTTGAAACTCCAGCATCATTAAAATACGCTCAAACAGCCGGATGAAGCGCTCCCGCTGCAGTTGCCGAGCGGTTTCGGCGCTGATGAGCATGAGCTGGCTCTCTACGCGCCGCACCTGAGAGGCGATCAGTCCTTCAAGCATCGCGCGGAAGATGCGGACTTCCATCTGCTCGCCGCGCCATCCCGGCCGCACGTAAACGTCGCCGATCAGGCCCTTGTGCTCTTCGATGACCGTGTAGCCGTATCCGGCTACTTCGCCACGGTCGAGCACGGCCACGCCTCCGAGCGACCGAGTGTCCGTGTACCGCCGCACCAGTTCCGCCGACTTTGAGAAATCCCAGTCGAGGCTGTTCCGCCACTCGACGGTCTCTTCGAGCAGCAGAGGATCGAGTTCCCGCCCACTCAGCAGCCGCAGTTCCACCAGCTCCGGACTGTGCGGCGCCGCATCCACCAGTGCAGCCATGCCTGAGTATATATCCGGCGAACGACGGGACGTTTGTGCCAACATACACCTTTGGAACTGCTTCGCCTCGAGAATATTGGCAAGCGATTCGGCGGCGTCACGGCGCTCCGCGATGGCAACCTCATCGTCAGCGGCGGTGAAGTTCATCTGCTGCTCGGCGAAAACGGCGCCGGCAAATCCACGCTGGTGAAAATCGCTGCGGGTATCGTGGAGCGAGATTCCGGCCGTATGCTCTGGAAGGGCTCCGAAGCGTCGTTTCGCAGTCCTGCGGAGGCCGCCGCCCTCGGCGTCGCGATGGTCCACCAGGAATCACTGCTCGCCCCTCATCTTACGGTCGCCGAGAACATCTATCTCGGCCGTGAGGAACGTTCCCGCTTCGGATGGGTAAACCGGGGAATGATTCTCGAGCAGGCGCGCCGCGTGATCGAGCAACATCAATTTCCGCTCGATCCGGATGCGCGCGTCGGCAGCCTCAGTCCCGCCGGCAAGCAACTGGTCGAGATCTGCCGCGCTGTCTGTCACGGCTCAAGCCTTCTCATATTTGACGAGCCGACGTCCTCGCTCTCCCACTCCGAAACCGAGCAGGTATTCCGCATTGTCCGCGCGTTGAAGGCGCGCGGGATGGGGATCGTTTACATCACGCATCGCATGGACGAACTTCGCGCCATTGGCGACCGGGTTACCGTGCTGCGCGATGGCGTCACCGTCCATTCAGGGGCGCTGGCCGATATCCCGACCGACCGTCTTATCACCCATATGGTTGGCCGTGACGTCGCAGCCATCTATGAGCGCGAGCACCTGCCGGGGGGAGAGCCTCTGCTCGAGCTGCGGAACGTCTCTGTGAAGGCGTCCCGCCTGAGCAACATCTCTCTTTCGCTCCGCAGCGGAGAGATCACCGGTATGGCCGGGCTCATCGGCGCCGGGCGAACCGAACTCTGCCGGGCCATTTTCGGCATTGACCCAATCGACTCCGGTGAGATCCGGATCGCCGGGCGGCCCGTTTCCATCCGCTCGCCGCGCGAGGCAGTCCGCCACGGCATTGCGTTCGTCACCGAGGACCGCCAGATTTCCGGCCTCGCGCTCCGCCTGCCGATCGCGGCCAATATGACCCTGGCCAATACGGAACGGATCAGCCCGTTCGGCATGCTGAATCTCACCGAGCAGAACCGGGAATCGGAGGCGCTCGGCCGCAAGCTTCGGCTGAAGGCCGCTTCCACGGCCCAGCTTGCCGGTACCCTCAGCGGCGGCAATCAGCAGAAAGTTGTCATCGCAAAGTGGTTATTCCGCCAGGCGCGTATCTTCCTGTTTGACGAACCGACCCGGGGCATCGACATCGGCGCCAAAACCGAGGTCTTCGAAATCATGAGCGAACTCGCCCGCTCCGGGGCGGCCATTCTGATGGTCAGCTCCGAACTCCCGGAGGTCGTTCAGGTGGCCGACCGCATCCTAGTCATGCGTCAGGGTTCCATCTCGGGTGAATTGCCGCACGGAGCAACACAGGAACAGATCATGAGACTTGCCGTCATGGAATCCGCCGCATGAAGATGAATGCCCGCCTCGCCCAGAGGCTGCTGCCGTTTCTCAGTCTCATCATTCTTTTCGTCGCTCTGTCGATTGCGTCACCGTACTTCCTGACGGCGAACAATCTCGCGAGCGTCGCCCGGCAGACCGCGGTCTTCAACACCATGGCGCTCGGGATGACGATCGTCATCGTGGCGGGCGGCATCGATCTTTCCGTCGGTTCCATCCTCGGCCTCAGCGGTCTCGTCGGAACCATGTCGCTCGAGGCAGGCTACCCGATCGCGATTGGAATTCCAGTCGGCATCGCGGTCGGCGCGGGCTGCGGATTCTTCAACGGACTGATGATCACCCGGCTCAAGATCAACGCTTTCATCGTGACGCTCGGCACGCTCGGCATCTATCGCGGAATGGCGCTGATCATCTCGAACGGTTTGCCGGTCCATCGCATTCCCGCCGGCTTCGCCTTCCTCGGCGAAGGGAATCTGCTCGGCATACCGTTTGTCGTCTGGCTTCTCGTTATCTGCGCCGCCGCGACCCACGTCGTCCTGGAACATACGCGTCTCGGCCGCTACGCCTTTGCCATCGGGAGCAACAAGATTGCCGCCATCTACGCCGGCATCCCGGTGGACTTCCATACCGCGGCCGTCTACGCCATCGGCGGCGCGCTCACCGGGCTCGCCGGCATGATCGAAGCCTCGCGCCTGATGACCGGTCAACCCACCGCCGGGCTGGGCTACGAACTGCAGGCTATCGCCGCCGTCGTAATCGGCGGTGGTAGTTTGAACGGTGGTGAAGGCAGTGTCATCGGTACTTTGATTGGAGCGTTCATAATGGGTCTTCTCTCAAACGGCGCGGACCTGCTGAATATCTCCAATTACTGGCAACAGGTGATCATCGGGGCGGTCATCATCCTGGCGGTTACGCTCGACGAGTTCCGCAAACGCCGTCAGGGCTAGAGAGAGGACCCGGCAAACGTAATCCAATGGCTACTGTCACCAGACGCGAAATTCTTGGAGCAGCCGCACTCGCGGCCGCATCTTCGTCCGCGTCCGCCGCCCCGGCGCCGGCTACCAATACCGGCAAGCCCATTCTGTCGCTGTTCTCCAAGCCGCTTTCCTTCATTCCCGCCGATCAGCTCGGCGCCGCTGTGCAGGAAATCGGCTTCGAAGCCATCGACCTCGCTGTCCGCCCCGGCGGCCACGTGGAACCGGAGCATGTCCGCCAGGACCTGCCCCGGGCCGTTCGCGCCATTCGCGAAGCTGGCGTCCAGGTCTCAATGATCACCACCGGTATCGTCGATGCCTCCACTCCGTACGCCGAAGACATCGTCGCCGCCATGACGAGTCTTGGTATCACGCGTTACCGCTACGGCGGATTTCGGTGGGCCGACGGAATCCCGTATGAGCGCCAGATCGAATCCTTCCGTCCCCGTTCCGCCGCGCTCGCGGATCTCAACCGCCACTATGGCGCCACAGCCATGTACCACACGCATTCCGGCGTGGGACTCGTCGGCGCGTCCATCTGGGATCTCCATGAAATCTTTCAGGGGCTCGACCCGAAGTTCATCGGCGTGAATTACGACGTTGGACACGCGACCGTCGAAGGCGGACTCGGCGGCTGGATCGACAGCTTCTACATCACCGGCGCTTACCTGCACGGCGTCGCACTCAAGGATTTCCTGTGGGAACTCGATGCGCGCAGCCGCTGGGAAACTGCGTGGAAACCCCTCGGCCGGGGAATGGTGCGGTTCCCGAAGTTCTTCTCGATGCTGCGCGAGACCGGCTTCGCCGGCCCCGTCGAACTTCATTTCGAGTATCCGCTTGGCGGAGCGGAAGAAGGACTGAAGTCCGGCATTGGCATGTCCCGCGCCGACATCTTCGCGGCCATTCGCCGGGATCTCACCACTGCGCGCGGGTACATGGCTGCCGCTGGACTGGCGTAGGCTGAAACGAAAAGCCCCGGACAGTTTCCCGTCCGGGGCACAAAACGAAAAAGGCCCCGAACTCTTCATTCAGTTCGGGGCCCGGGATTGATCATTTCGCGTCCCAGCGGACGCGCGCCGCTTACTTACCCTTCTTCTTCGGGGCAGCTTTCTTTTTCGCGGCGGCTTTCTTGGTTGCGTTCTTCATCGAGTGATTCTCCCTATTCGAATTTGCGATTTAAAAATCGCAGCGTGATTCATATATAGAGGTATGCCGCGCGGATGTCAAGAGAAAAATGCACATTGAGTACACTCGACCCGTTGTTCCATGGATTCGATGCGGGCGAGCGCCGAATGAACAGGTATGAAGACGCGATCGGGCGTCGATTCCGCCGTCCAAACGGGGCGGCCGGTTCGTCTCATCCACGGCTCCAGCATCGCCACGCACCGAGCCGATGTGATCGCGCTATGCTCATCTGCATCGGCGGCGCATGATCTTACCCGCATTGCTTCTGGCTCTCGAATTAACCGGACACAACGACGAGGACCTGGCTCGCCGTCTGCAGAATCGGGAGCCGCGCGCCATGGCGGAACTCTATGATCGTTTCGGCAGGCTTGCGTATTCGGTAACTCTTGCCATCGTCCGCGATCCCGCTGCAACCGAAGATCTCGTCCAGGAAACATTCCTCCGCGCCTGGAGCCGCATCCGCGCTTTCGACGCCGCGCGCGGAGCGCTCGGCGCCTGGATCATCGCCATTGCGCGAAATCGCGCCATCGATTACCTCCGCTCCATGCAGAAGCGCATCGAAGCGAATTCCCTCGGGTTCGATCCCGCCGATCATCCGCGTCTGTTCAACGACACGGAACGGAACCTGTTGAACGCGGAGCACGCCCGCCTACTCCAATCCGCCCTCGCCGGTCTGTCCGAAAACCAGCGGAGGGTGATCGAACTCGCCTACTATGAAGGCTTGTCTCAGACCGAGATGGCGGAAAAACTCGGCCAGCCCCTTGGCACCATCAAGACCTGGACTCGCACCGCGCTCCAGCAGCTTCGAGCCGCGCTCACCGCGGGAGCAACCGCATGACGTGCGACGAACTCCGCCCCGAATACGAAGCATTCGCGCTCGGCTCCGCCGGTGAACCGGAGCGTTCGGACATCGCCGAGCATCTCGGCCGCGACTGCCCGGCCTGCACGGAAGGCGTTGCTGCAGCGCTCTCCACCGTGGCGGCCATGGCGTCATTCGCGAAGCCCGCCAATCCACCGCGCGCTCTTCGCCGCCGCGTCATCGCCATGATCGATCCGTCAGCGGCCCGCTCCCGCTTCGCCGTCTGGCTCCCCTGGGCAGTTGCTCTCACGCTGGCGATCGCGATGGCCTCGATCATTGTTCCCGCCCGGCGCGAATCGGCCGTCGGCAGCCGCCTCGCAGAAGCCTTCACGATCCTCAACGATCCGGCGGCGAAGGATGTCGCGTTCGGTGAACCTGCCAAACCCGCGCGCGGACGCATATTCCTGAGCCCGCGCCGCGGCATCGTTCTCATCGCCGCGAATCTGCCATCGATTCCATCCGGCCGCACCTTCCAAATGTGGGTCATTCCTCAATCGGGCGCACCGATTCCCGCGGGCACGTTCCGTGCGGGCGCCCAGGGTTCCGTCGTTTACGTCCGTTCCGGTCCCGTTCCACCCGCGGCGGCTGCTGTCGCGGTTACCATCGAGCCCGCCGGCGGTTCACCGCAGCCCACCACCACGCCGTTCATCGTTTCCCGGCTGTAAGCCGTTTACGCTTCGATGTGCCACGATGGTAGCCGTGGAAGCTATCGATACCAAAGGACTCGATATTCGCGAAAAGGGCGGCGTAAAAGGCGGGGTGCAGCAGGTCTCCGACCGCCGGCTGTTCATGCAGTTGCTCGCCTTCGGCGACGCGCCGGATTCCAGCCGCCTGATCGAGCCGCTCGAAGACTCGGGCCTTGAGGGTGTTCTCTATGAAGACGCCAGCGATCCGCGCGGCGTAGCTCTCCTCACCTGGAGCGACAACCCAGACCACTTTGTCTGCCGCGTGCGGCCCTTCCTCAACCGCGATGAATTCGGCAGGCTCGTTCAGAAGCCCGAGTACGCCATGATGGGCCGGACTTATTCCATCGGCCACGAACCCAATCTCGAAGACTGGCTGCTCAACCGGCCGCGCAAGGTGGTAGCGGATTCCGAATGGCGCTGGCATGTCTGGTATCCGCTTCGCCGCCGCGGCGAATTCAATTCGATGCCGCAGGATGAACAAATGACCGTGCTGCGAGAACATGGCCGGATTGGCCACGCATTCGGCGAAGCCGGCTTCGCGCACGATATCCGCCTCGCCTGCTTCGGCATGGATAAGAATGATAACGATTTCGTGATTGGCCTGATCGGCAAGGAACTCTATCCGCTCTCCGCCTGCGTTCAGGCGATGCGGAAAACGAAGCAGACCTCATTCCACATGGAGCAGATGGGGCC